>PLIM01000072.1 GCA_003139355.1 Acidimicrobiaceae bacterium
CGACGATGGGCCGGTCGCGCAACCGCCGGACCGGACGCCTTGGAATCCCGATCACCGAGCTGTCGTGCACGGAGCCTCCTGCGCGGATCGATGGGGTGGTAACACACGCGTTATCTTATCGTTATCTTATTGTAACTGATCAGATCCCAGCCGCGTGGTATGACGAGCGACGGTCGAGCTGCGGAGCGATCAGGTCCGAGGGACGACTCCCGGGAACCGGACGTCTTCTTCGAAGACAAGCCACATCCCGTGAAAGACGTCCTGTCCCCGCTTTCGTTTCGTCGGGACGTAGCTGCGGACGGAGCGGTAGTTGCGGGCAGCCCCGAGACTGTGCCAGGTGCCGGAGCTCTTCTGCTGTAGCACGACCGTCCGTCCGAGGCCGGCAGCTGCCGTGACCACGGGAGCAACTCTCCTAGCCGACGATCGAGCTGCCTTTCTGCAGAGAGGCCAAAGCCGCTTTGATGTTGGCCTCGATACGCAACAGCGGATCTTCGCTCTCGTCAGATCGAGAGAACGCGTGTCCTGTCAGCTTCTCGAACAGCTCGACGTATCGTTCCGAGACGTCCTGGACGAACTCGCCGGGAAAGTTAGGAATGGTCTGGCCATCTCGGCCCTGGAAGCCCTTTCCAATCAGCCACTCCCGCACGAACTCCTTGGAAAGCTGCCGTTGACGCTCGCCCCGCTCTTGACGATCCTCGAAACCCTCGGAGTAGAAGTAACGGGAGGAATCCGGCGTGTGAACCTCATCAATTAGGCACAAACGACCGTCTTTGCACCCAAACTCGTACTTGGTGTCCACAAGAATCAGGCCATTCTGCTCCGCCATCTCGCTGCCGCGCGCATAGAGCCGGCGAGTGAGTTCGGCCATCTCGGCATAATCAGCCGCCGGTACGATACCTCCGTCTACGATCTCATCAGCCGAGATATCCTCGTCGTGACCTCGGTCAGCGTGCGTCGCCGGTGTGATGACCGGCTCCGGGAACCTGTCGTTCTCCTTCAACCCGTCGGGTAGCTCGACGCCACAGAGTGCTCGCTTGCCGGCTTCATACTCCCGCCAGGCGTGTCCCGCCAAGTATCCGCGGATGACCATCTCGATTCTGTAAGGTTTGCACAAGTGGCCTATCACGACATTTGGATCGGGGGACACAATGAACCAGTTGGGTACGATGTCTCCGGTCTGCTCCAGAAAATACGCCGCAATCCGGCTCAGTACCTGTCCCTTGTAGGGAATCGCCACGGGCAGCAGCACGTCGAATGCCGAAATTCTATCTGTTACGACCATTACAAGATATTCATTGTTGATGGTGTAAATATCACGCACACTGCCCCTCGAAAACTCCGTCTGGCCCGGTAAGGCGAAGTTTGTCGCGGCTATTGTGGGAGCCGTCATAGCCGCTCATCATAGCTACGGACAGCCACATGCAAGGCAAGGCCGTGCTAGCGGTAGGCCGTGGACAGCTGCCCTGTTTTGATCGGGAAGCCTGGTCGCATGAGGCGGAGACGCCTCACGACGTCGGCCGGGGCGGGCGGGTGGACGGGATCGCGGCCGGCGAACTGCGCCGGCTGGGCCCGATGCGTGTGGCTTGGCGGTGAGAGAGCCCGGTCGGGTGCCTGAAGGCCACCAGCGGCGGGCTGAACCCATGGCCCGCCGCTGGTGGCTACTGCGATCGCGGCCGCGCAAGGCAACGAGCGCGTGAGTTGGATCTGCGCTCTACCAGGGCTTGGTCCGTCGACGAGCGGCGCCACGCGACCTCGGCGAAGCCAGCACTGCACCCCGATGCTCTAAACGGACTTCCGTGTCGCACGCTGGTATCGTCGCTCACATCCCATCGCGGACTCGCGCCGGTCGGAGGGCGGCGGCGACTTGCAACAGCAGCAGGGCAGTAGAACAAGCGCGTCGATGATCTTGCACCGCCAGAAGTCTCTTGCACGCGTTCCTGAGCATCGAGGAGTCGAAGTGGAGCATTCAGCAACGCCAAGAGTCGGCGTCATCATGGGGTCTGGTTCCGATCTCGACATGATGGCCGGCGCCATGGAGACACTGGAGAAGTTTGGCATCGGGTACGAAGTGCGCATTCTCTCGGCACACAGAACGCCGCATCTGCTCGCCGAATACGCCAACACGGCGAAACAACGCGGTTTGTCGGTCATTATCGCCGGTGCCGGTGGCTCGGCGCACCTACCCGGAGTTACCGCGGCTTACACGACATTGCCCGTGATCGCGGTGCCGATCACACGCGATGACCACGGACACGAGGCGCTTTGGTCGAACATCAAGATGCCCCCGGGAGTGCCTTTGGCAACCATGCCCGAGAATGGTTCCACCAATGCCGCTCTCTTCGTAGTGCGATTGTTGGCACTGACCGACGCGAACCTTTCGGATGCCTACGACAGCTTCAAGCAACAGCAGATCGCAGCCGGTGTCCAGGCAGACCAGCAACTGCAGGCTGAGGGATGGGAGGCGACGCTGAGCGCATCAAGAGCTCCCTGAATTGCTTCCGGTCGCCTAGGCAACGATGCCCACGCGACCCGCTGCGCGCAGCGCCGCACACTTTCGGCGACTGCCTGCGAAGTCGACCTGCTGTTCCGACAACCTAGGCTCTACTGAGGGGACAGGCCAAGGCCCATGAGATCGGAATCCGACTACAAGTTGCGGGAAAAGTGTGCCGTCTTCGGCGTCTATTGTCCTGGCAGTGAGGCAGCGCGCGTAACCTTCTACGGCCTGTGGGCCTTGCAGCACCGCGGGCAAGAAGGATCAGGCATCGTCACCAGCGACGGCCACAGCATGTACAGGCATGCCGGCGCTGGATTGGCGTCGAGCGTCTATCACGACGAAGACATGCAACGCCTGAGAGGCCATATAGCCGCTGGGCACAACCGGTACTCGACCTCCGGTGGTAGCGGGGATTTCTACAATCAGCCCTTCCTGCACGACAGGGGCCAATTCGCCCTGGCGCACAACGGCAACCTACCGGATTGCAGCATGCTCGAGGACTTCCTGGCTAGTCACGACATACCTACCGAGACACACAACGACACCCGCCTGATGGAAGCCGCCATAGCCCTTTACATCAGCAGGGGTCACGAGCTCGAGAGCGCCATCATCAAAGCGTACCCGCTGTTCACGGGGGCTTTCTCCGCGGTTTCAATGGACTCACGGAGGCTGATAGCCTTCCGCGACCAGTGTGGAATCAGGCCTTTGTCAATCGGGACGCTCGATGACGGATACGTGGTTGCCTCGGAGACCTGTGCCTTCGACACGATCGGCGCAACGTTTCTCCGTGACGTAAGACCCGGAGAACTGGTGCGCGTCGATGAAGACGGCATAACCTCGCATCAGGTTGTAGAAGGCAATCAAAAGATCGACGTCTTCGAGTTCGTCTACTTCGCTCGCCCCGACAGCATAATCATGGGTCAGCGAGTCAACAACGTGCGGCAGAATTTCGGCCTCGAGATGGCCAAGGAGTTCTGCGTCGAGGCGGATGTGGTCATTCCGGTCCCGGATTCGTCGATTCCAGCTGCGCTTGGCTATTCGCGAGCGAGTGGCCTGCCCTTTGATGTCGGCATCATCAAGAACCGATACATACATCGCACGTTCATCCAGCCGACTGCGGGCCTGCGCAGGCGCGACATAAAGATGAAGCTCAATCCGATCCTGGAGAGCGTAGCCGGCAAGAGGGTCGTCTTGGTCGACGACTCAGTAGTTCGCGGCACGACCATGAGGCAGGTGGTGCAAATCGTACGCGATGCCGGAGCAAGACAGGTTCACTTGATGATCAGCTCCCCGCCTGTTCGGTATCCTGATTTCTATGGCATCGATACGCCAAATCAACGCGACCTTATTGCCGCACATATGAGCCTCGAAGAGATGCGTGCCTACTTGCGCGCCGATACGTTGAACTTCCTGTCGATAGATGGAATGGTGCGTGCGACTGGCCTGTCGCGGAGCCAGCTTTCGATGTCCTGTTTCGACGGCGTGTATCCGATCGGCATCGGCCGCCGGGAGGAGGCCGTCGTCGGGAGCGGCTCGCCTGTGATGGGAAGGGTCGACGGCTCAACGGCCGAGATCGGCCAGGTGGAGACCCACCCGAGCGGGCTGAGGGTCTAGGGCGGCGCGGGCATGGGCAAGGCGCTACTTGCGGTGCTCGCCTCGGGGGAGGGCACTACGGCTGAGGCGCTCATTCGTGCCTGCCTTGAAGGCGAGATCGACTGCGAGGTCGGCCTCGTGATCTCGAGCAGCGAGAGTGCCGGGGTCCTGGGGCGCGTCGACCGAATCAATCAGCAGTACGGCTCCCGGGTCGCTACGGCCTGTGTGGGACGTAAGAGCCATCCGGCAGGTGCGGGAGAGCGGCTGCGCCCTGGTGACCAGACTTCTGCCGAAGTCGCCGCTGTTGAGCAACTGCTGAGAGAGGGCGGGTTCGAGCTCGTTGTCCTGATGGGTTACCTGAAGCGTGTTGCGCCGAGCTTGGTGCACCAGTTCGGCTGGAGGCAGGGGTACACGAGTCGGTACCAGGCGCAGATGCTGAATATTCACCCGGGTCCGTTGCCGGAGACAAAGGGACTGTACGGTATCGAGGTCCAGCGCCACGTTCTGGAGGAGGGGCTCCCATACGCGGCCCATGTGGTTCACGTTGTCGCGGAGGACTACGACGAGGGTCCGGTTGTCTTCGAGCACCGGACCCCGCTGCTCGCGAACGATACGCCGGCGGCGCTGTCGGAGCGGATCAAGTCCCTGCAAAGAGAGCAGGTCCCACGGGACATAGGTCAGTTCGCAACCCGGCGGAGGAAGTACTCGCAGGCCCTGCAGGCGGGCAGGGCGTTCGGGGAACGGCTCGGGCAGCCGATCGGGGCCGAGTGAGCACAACTCCCGCGGGAGATCGGGCGGAGCCCTCTCCGGGAGACATCTCGACAAGGTGAAGGGGAGCTGGGAAGGTGGCCCGAGTATTGGTGATAGGGGGTGGCGGAAGAGAGCACGCCCTGGCCTGGAAGCTCTTGCAGTCGCCGAAGGTGGAGAGACTCTTTGTCGCACCGGGCAACGCCGGAACTGCAGAGATCGCCGAGAACGTTCCCATCCACTTCACTGAGGTTCAGGACCTGCTGGCGTTCGCTCAGCAAGAGCGGATCGACCTGACAGTCATCGGCCAGGAGGCTGCAAGCGAGGCCGGAGTCGTCGACGAGTTCCTGCAAGCGGGCATGGCGGTGTTCGGGCCGAGCAGGGCCGCCGCTCGAATCGAGACGTCGAAGGCGTTCGCGAAAGAGCTGATGAGGGCGAACCGCATCCCTACGGCTCCGTTTCGTAGCTTCGACAACTACCAGGCGGCGCTTTCCGGGCTCGCGGACCGGTCATTCCCAGCGGTCATCAAAGCGAGTGGCTTGGCCGAAGGCAAAGGCGTCGTGGTTGCGGGAACCTTCGAACAGGCGCGCGAAGCGGTCCTCAAGCTCATGGTCGCCAAGAGATTCGGTGCCTCGGGCGACACGGTCGTCATCGAGGACTTCCTCCTTGGGCAGGAGATCTCTGTGCACGCGTTTTGCGACGACCGAACCGCAGTGCTGTTCCCAGCCTCACAGGATCACAAACAGGCCTACGACGGCGACAAAGGGCCGAACACCGGCGGGATGGGCGTCATAGCTCCAGTGCCCTGGGTGACTCGCGGTCACCTCGACACGATCGAGGCGCGCATCGTGCAGCCAGCTCTCGACGGACTTCGGCGTGAGCACGCAGGCTTCGTCGGCTGCCTGTATCCAGGTCTCATGATAGATGGAGACACTGTGAAGGTCGTGGAGTTCAACGCCCGGTTCGGCGATCCCGAAGCTCAAACGTACATGCGCCTCCTTGACGGCGACCTCTACGAGATCCTGGACGCTTGCACCAGAGGGGAGCTCGACCCGAAAGACGTCACCTGGAAATCCGGTGCCGCCATTTCCGTTGCGGCGGTCTCCGACGGCTATCCCGGCAGCTACAAGAAGGGCATGCCGATATCAGGAATCGGCAAAGCCTCGTCAGAGCCGGAAGTCGTCATCTTCCACGGGGGAACGATTCGCGACCAAGGCGCCCTCAGGACTGCGGGCGGCCGCGTTCTGTACGTCACCGCGGTGGGGTCGGACCTGAATGACGCACGCCGCAAAGCCTATGACGCGATTCACTGCATAAGCTTCGACGGCATGAACTTCCGAACTGACATCGGTCTGCGGCAAACGCCGGAACTGGCGCCAGGACAAAGTTCCGGTAGACCGGAGACCCGCCCGAGCGAGCCGGAGCATTCCTAAGAGGATCAGCGACCAGAATTGGGAGACCTGAGTTCATGCCGGAACGACTGCAGTATCACAGACTTGTCGACTACGAGACTGCCGATCCCGCGAAAGTGCTGGCACAGAGGCAAGGCCAAGCCACCAGTTCGAACATGCCCTACGGCTACAGCGAGGTCGTCGGCACCCGCGGTGAATCGGCCTACGTGTTCGACATGGGTGACGTCTACGGAGCCCTGGTTCAAGAGGGCCTCGGCACCAAGAGCCTCATAGCTCGAGAGGTCTACGAGATCACCGGTAAGTCCCATTTCGCCGCTATCGCGCAAGACACCGTCGCCGCGGTCATCAACGACCTGGTCAGCGTCGGCGCCCGGCCCGTGGCCCTGAACGCCTACTGGTCCTCGAGCTCCTACGAGTGGCTTGGCGACGCCGGGCTCACCGAAGGCTTCATCAGAGGCTGGCGGGCAGCTTGTGACCTGGCGAAAGTCGCCTGGGGGGGCGGTGAGACCCAGTCGCTGCCAGGAGTGGTGGTGCCCGGAGCTCTCGAGTTCGCCGGGTCCGCCTTCGGCGTCATCAAGGACAAGAAGCGCCTGATCCAGGGCAAGGCTCTGCGGCCAGGCGACGCAATTGTCCTCATCGCCTCCAACGGCGTCCACGCCAACGGGATCAGCCTGGTTCGGGACATAGCGAGCCGCTTGGAGGCTGGTTATCAGAGCGAGCTCGCTGACGGCACCGAGCTCGGCGCGACCGTCTTGCGTCCGTCTCATATTTACGCCGAGCTAGTAGCCTCGCTGATCGATTCACATGTGGAGGTCCATTATCTCTCGCACATAACGGGCCACGGCTGGCGAAAGCTGATGCGTTCCGCGGAGGAGCTCAGCTACGTCATCAATAGTCTTCCCCCGGTTCCGGAGGTGTTCAACTTCATTTCGGACCATGCCCGCAGTGACCGCAGAGAAATGTACGGCAATTACAACATGGGCGCCGGGTACGCCGTCTACGTGCAGGAGATCCACGCCGACCGCGTAATATCGGTCGCAGCCGAGTGTGGGCTTCAGTCCTGGTTGGCCGGACGGGTCGAAGCCGGTCCCCGCCAGGTCGTCATCGAGCCGCTGGGTATTGTGTTCGGCGGCAGCACCTTAGGCGTCAGGTAGTGCTGGTATACAGGGGGCCAGCCGCGCTCTCGGAGTTTCGTGCCGCGAAGCTGTTGAGCCGGATACAAAGGGAGTACCCCTCGGTTGTGAGCGTGGCGGCTGAGGTTGTGTACCTTGCTCACGGGTGTGACCAGCTCTCCCGCGCCGACGAGAGCCGCTTGAAGCAGCTGCTCAACAGCGGGCCGGCAGAGTCCACAGGGCCGGTCGGCACCTTGCACGTGGTGATACCCAGACCGGGCACGATTTCGCCCTGGTCGTCAAAGGCCACCGACATCGCCAGGAACTCCGGCTTGAGCGTGGAGCGCATCGAGAAGGGCGTGGCGTACTACGT
This sequence comes from Acidimicrobiaceae bacterium, assembly GCA_003139355.1. Classification (GTDB taxonomy): domain Bacteria; phylum Actinomycetota; class Acidimicrobiia; order Acidimicrobiales; family Bog-793; genus Fen-455. The sequence goes on from PLIM01000072.1 coordinate 7,732, forward strand.
CGAATCCTCGGACGCGTCCTTGAAACCGCATTTGCCTGGGTATCTGCATGACCGGATGACCGAGGTCGCGCTCGGAGGGCTCGAGGAGGCAGAGGAACTGTTCAAAGAGGGTCCTGCCAGGCCTGTGGTGCAGATAGACCTCCTGGACGCTGGCAGGCAGGCGCTGTCCCAGGCGAACGCCCGCGAGGGCCTGGCGCTGGCGGAAGAGGAAATTGACTACCTGTGTGACGCGTACCGGGTTCTCGGGCGCGATCCGACCGACGTCGAGCTGGTGATGTTCTCACAGGTCAATTCCGAGCACTGCCGCCACAAGACGTTCAACGCCAGCTGGACCATCGACGGGGAGCGCCAGCCCAAGTCGCTGTTCGAGATGATCAAGAACACCTACGAGAAGAGCCCCGCGGGAGTGTTGTCGGCCTACTCCGACAATGCCGCAGTGATCACTGGTGGCGTTGGTGGTCGCTTCTTCCCCGACGTCTGCACCCGGGCCTACGAGTATCACCAGGAAGCGGTTCATTGGGCGATAAAGGTGGAGACCCATAATCATCCGACCGCGGTTGCGCCGTTCCCGGGCGCCGCGACGGGCGTTGGCGGGGAGCTTCGAGATGAGGCCGCCACCGGGCGTGGCGCCAAGCCGAAGATGGGCCTGTCCGGCTTCAGCGTGTCAAATCTGAACATCCCAGGCTGGGAGCAGCCCTGGGAGGAGTGTTACGGCAAGCCGGACAGAATCGCGTCCGCGCTCGACGTCATGCTCGAGGCGCCGATCGGTTCCGCCGGCTTTGCGAATGAATTCGGCCGCCCGAATGTGGCCGGCTACTTCCGCACCTACGAGACGTTGAACGGCAGGATCGCCCGCGGATACCACAAGCCGATCATGCTGGCGGGCGGATCGGCCGACATCAGGGCCGAGCACGTCCAGAAGAGCCGGCTGGGCGCCGGTGCCCTTGTCGTCGTTCTCGGCGGTCCGGCTATGCGCATCGGGCTGGGCGGTGGCGCAGCTTCCAGCATGCACTCCGGAGCCAGCACGTCGGAACTCGATTTTGCATCGGTGCAAAGGGGCAACGCCGAAATGCAGCGCCGCTGCCAGGAAGTCATCGATGCGTGCTGGTCTCTTGGGACGGATAACCCAATTGTCTCGGTTCACGACGTCGGCGCCGGGGGATTGGCAAACGCTTTGCCGGAGCTCGTGCACGACTCGGGCATGGGCGGCACCTTCGAGCTACGGAGCGTTCCCTGTGCCGAAGGGAGTCTTTCTCCCATGGAGATCTGGTGCAACGAGGCTCAGGAGCGCTTCGTCCTGGCCACCAGCGAGGAAGGCTTGCGAGTCCTGACCGAGCTGTGCGCACGCGAGCGGTGCCCGCTTGCTGTCGTCGGCTGCGCCACCGAAGACGCAAGGCTGGTGCTGACAGACAGCCTGTTCGGCACTGTGCCCATCGACCTGCCGATGTCGGTGCTGTTCGACAAGCCGGTCAAGAAGACCGTCGAGTGCTCGAGCCAGGGACACGGCCTGGCCGCCTTCGATACGACGAACATCACTCTGGGGGACGCAGTTGAGCGGGTGCTGCGCCTGCCAGCGGTGGCGAGCAAGAAGTTCTTGATCACGATTGGGGACCGCAACATCGGGGGGCTGATCACCCAGGAGCAGATGGTGGGCCCGTGGCAGGTACCAGTCAGTGACGTGGCCGTCGCCGCCCTGGCTTTCGATGCGAACAGCGGCCAGGCCATGAGCCTCGGAGAACGAGCCCCTGTGGCGCTGATCGACGCCGGCGCCTCTGCACGCCTGGCGGTGGCCGAGGCCATCACGAACATTCTGGCCGGCGACGTACAAGAGCTGTCCGACGTGAAGTTGGCGGCGAACTGGATGGCGGCGACTGGCTATGGCGACGAAGACGAGCGTCTGTACCGGGCCGTCAGGGCTGTCGGTGAGGAGTTCTGCCCTGCGCTCGGTCTGGCCATACCGGTGGGCAAAGACTCGCTGAGCATGCGCACCGTGTGGGAATCCGACGGTGAGGAAAAGTGCGTGATATCGCCGTTGTCCCTGGTGATAAGCGCGTTCTCCGCCGTGGCCGACGTCCGCCGGACGTTGACTCCTCAGCTGGACGTGTCGGAGGAGTCGGTCTTGATACTCGTTGACTTGGGCCTCGGCAGGAATCGCCTGGGTGGGTCAGCGCTCGGCCAGGTGTACAGACAGTTGGGGAACCAGACGCCGGACATCGAGCCGAGGACGCTGGCACTGCTGTTCGACTCTGTCGTTCGGCTGAAGAGAGCGGATCTGATCCTGGCGTATCACGATCGCTCGGATGGCGGGCTGCTGACCACTGTGTGCGAGATGGCCTTTGCCGGGCGCTGTGGACTGGAGCTGGATCTGAGCGCGTTGCCCGGAAGCGATCTGGAGAAGCTCTTCAACGAGGAGCTGGGCGTGGTCATCCAGGTCCGGAGTGGGGATGCAGATCGGGTCATCGACGTTCTGCGTGAAAGTTTCGGCAGTCACGCTGCGATCATCGGCCGTCCGACCAGCAGTCAGACGATCTCGATCGTGGCCGGTCAGGGCACTTATGCGAAGCACCGCTCCGAGCTCGAGGGATGGTGGGCGGAGACCAGCTACAGGATCCAAAGGCTTCGCGACAATCCGCAATGCGCCGACGAGGAGTATCGCGCCATATTCGACGACAGGGACCCGGGACTGAGCCACAGAGCGACCTTCGGGAACATCAGGCCGCTAACGCCGAGCTCGAGAGCAGAGTGTCCGCGTGTCGCCATCTTCCGCGAGGAGGGGGTCAATGGGCAGATCGAAGCGGCGGCAGCTTTCGATGCTGTTGGCTTTACGAGCGTCGACGTCCATCTGAGCGATGTCATGGCGGGTCGAGTCGATCTCGAAGACTTCAGCGGGCTGGTCGCTTGCGGAGGTTTCTCTTACGGCGACGTGCTGGGGGCCGGCGAGGGCTGGGCGAAGTCGATCCTGTTGCAGAAAGACGTGCGGGACGTATTCGCCGGGTTCTTCCGGCGTCCCGACACCTTCAGCTTAGGTGTCTGTAACGGATGCCAGATGCTGGCGGCTCTGAAAGAGATCATCCCGGGCGCAGATCAGTGGCCGGGATTCGCAAGAAACACCTCTGAGCAATTCGAGGCGCGCTTGGTGAGTGTTCGCGTCAACGACTCGCCTTCCCTGTTCTTTCACGATATGGCGGGCTCGGTCTTGTCGGTGCCCATCGCTCACAGCGAAGGTCGGGTCCACTTCGCGGACGATGAGAACTCGGTCGGGGCAGCGTTGGCCGGGCGCCTGGTGCCGCTCCAGTACGTCGACAATTATCACGAAGTCACAGAGAGATATCCGTACAACCCGAATGGCTCGATACGGGGCGTCGCGTGTCTCACCAGCAGCGACGGGCGGGTTACTGTTCTGATGCCGCACCCGGAGAGAGCCTTTATGAGCCGGCAGCTGTTCGGCGAAGGGCGAGCTGCCGGGCCGTACACAGGCTGGCTGCGGTTCTTCGAGAATGCGAAGGCTTGGACAGACGACGCACGCCAGTCAGGCCAGCGATCAGAACGCGCCTTTTGAGTGCTGGTCGTATTGAGACGTGACCGACTTTCTGCCGTCTGCGACGGCGTAGCGCCCGGACCGGGATGAGGGGTTCGTACTTGCTCGACAGACGCCACCGCGAGCCGTTGGCGACGCCAATTCAAGGGCGCTCGTGTGAAGAGCGCGAGTTTGGAGCCCCGTCAATGTCGCAGCTCGTCCTACGGGCCGGCTTTGAGGCGGTTACGCTCCGCCTCATGGCGCAGATGATCGTGGTCCGGCTGATAGACGACATTGACGGCGGTGAAGCGGACGAGACAGTGTCGTTCGCTCTCGACGGCAAGGCGTATGAAATCGAGCTCAGCAAGAAGAACGCCGCAAGTTTGCGCAAGCTGCTTGCGCCGTACATCGAGAGCGGCAGAACGGCCGGCCGACCGCCCAGCCCAGGCCGGGGACGGAGCTCTGGATCTCAGCGAAGTGTCCCCGGATCCAAGACGCTCTTCTCGCAGCTCAGCGTCGAGGAACGGGAGCGCTTCCGGGTCTGGGCCAATATGCCGACTGCTCGCCGGGTCGGCGACTCGCGAGTTCAGACTTGGATCGAGGCCGGCCGGCCGTAGCTGTCGGATGCTTCTTGCGCCCACGGTGGATCAGTCGTGCGCTGTGAGCAGTGCAGCCATTCCACAAGATCCTGGCGCTGCTCCCGCCTGCAGCTAGAGTGAGACCTCGAACGTAAAGCGGGTCCAGCGAGGCCGTACGTACGAGGAGGAGCCCAAGTGGCCGATAGAGAGAGAGGTTTGACGCGCCCGTCAGGGCGCGTTTTTGTTGCCCGAAGCCACGTGATGGACGGCGACGAGGTTCGAAGAGCCCTTGTGCGCATCGCGCATGAGATCGTTGAGCGCAACCGCGGGCTCCAAGACGTCGTCGTCATCGGGCTTCAGACCGGCGGCGTGTGGCTGGCCGAACGGCTCGTGGCCATCCTCCGGGAAATCGAGGGAACGGCCGTGCCGTTCGGCACCATTGACGTCGCCTTCTACCGCGACGACATCGGGCTTCGTCCGGTGCTGCCCGAGGAGGTCACCGACCTGCCCTTCGACATCACCGGGCGCACTGTGGTCCTGGTCGACGACGTCCTGTTCACCGGGAGGACGGTCCGGGCTGCGCTCGAGGCTTTCGCGGCCCGCGGGCGGGCTGGCGTTGTGCAGCTGGCCGTGATGGTCGACCGCGGTCACCGGGAACTGCCGATCCGGCCCGACTTCGTGGGGAAGAACCTGCCGACTCGGCGGGACGAGCTCGTCGATGTGACCGAAAAGGGGGTCACGATAGGTGATCTCCTGACGACCGACAAGGAGAGGGGGGTCCGATGATCGTCCCTGGCATGACGACGAGCACTGGAACCCCGCCGAGGCTGACTGACCAGGCGAGCGACGCGACCGGGGCGATCGGGGTCGCCGAGGTGACAGGCGCAGGGGCAGCGGCGGCCGAGGAGGACTTCTTCGTGGACCACCGGGTCCCGGCGGTCCGGCATCTTCTCTCCATTGCCGATCTCGACCGTGACGGCATCCTCGAGATCATGCGCCTCTCCGACGCGTTTGCCGAGGTGTCTGAGCGACCGATCCCGAAGGTGCCAGCACTCAGGGGGCGCACGGTGGCGACGGTCTTCATGGAGCCCTCCACCCGGACGCGCCTGTCGTTCGAGACTGCCGCAAAGCGCCTCTCCGCAGACGTCATGACCTTCACCGCCGCCACGTCGTCTGCTGTCAAAGGTGAGTCGCTCCGCGACACCGTCGAGACTATCGACGCCATGGGCATCGACGCGATGGTCATCCGCCACCACTCCTCGGGGGCGCCGCTCAGGGTCACCAATTGGGTGGGCGCGAGCGTGATCAATGCCGGGGACGGCACCCACGAGCATCCGACTCAGGCGCTGCTGGACTGCTTCACCATCCGTGAGGCTCTCACGGCGCGTCACGACGGAGAAATCCCTGCCGATCTGAAGGGGCTGCGCATCGCGATCGTGGGCGACATCAAGCACTCGCGGGTCGCCCGCTCGAACGTGCTCGCCTTCAGCGCGCTGGGTGCACAAGTCGTGCTCGTGGCGCCGGCGACGCTCATGCCCGCTTCGTTGGAGGGCTGGCCCGTGACTGCGACCGGCGATCTCGACGCGATACTCGGGGAGCTCGACGTCATCTACCTGCTTCGCATCCAGTCCGAGCGCCTCGGCGAGGTTCTGCTGCCCTCGCTCGACGAGTACCACTGGCGCTACGGGCTGACCCGGGCGCGGGCCGACGCGCTCAAGAAGGACGCCCTCGTGATGCACCCCGGACCGATGATCCGCGGTGTCGAGATCTCGCCGGAGGTCGCCGACCTGCCTGCCTCCCTCGTGACGCGCCAGGTGCGCAACGGCGTGATCGTCCGCATGGCCGTCCTGTTCCACTTGCTCGGCTCGGGAGCGATGTGATGCCTCGCCGGAACGCATTCACACACAAGGGGGAGATCGTCGTCCGTGGCGGGAGGCTCGTAGACGAGACGGGCGAACGGCGAAGCGACGTCCTCGTGCGGGACGGCCGCATCGTCGCCGTAGAGGAGGTCATCGACGCACCGACGGGCGCGACCGTTCTCGACGCGGGCGGCTGTGTTCTCGCGCCGGGCCTTGTGGACCTCCACGCGCACTTGCGCGAGCCGGGAGGAGAGATCGCCGAGACGGTCGAGTCCGGGTCGAGGGCCGCCGCTCTCGGTGGCTACACAGCCGTGGTCGCCATGCCGAACACCGAGCCTGCCATCGACTCGGCAGCGGTCGCGCGCGATGTGCTCGCGCTCGGCAGGACGGCGCTGGCCGAGATCGCGGTCGCCGGGGCGATCACCCTCGGCCGCCGCGGCGAGCGACTCGTCCCGATGGCCGAGCTGGCCGAGCTTGGCGTGCGGCTGTTCACCGACGACGGGCGAGGTGTGCAACACGGTGGGTTGATGCGCCGTGCGCTCGAGTACGCGTCGGGGCTCGGCGTCGTCCTCGCCCAGCACTGCGAGGACGAGCAGCTCGCAGCGGGCGGCCAGATGAACGAAGGTGCCTGGTCGAGCCGCCTCGGGATCGCAGGCCAGCCCTCGCTCGCGGAGGAAGCGATGCTGGCACGGGACCTCGCGCTCGTGCGGCTCACCGGCGCACCCATGCACTTCCTGCACCTGTCCACAGCGGGCGCAATCGAGATGATCAGAAGAGCCAAGGCGGACGGGCTTGCGGTCACCGCGGAGGTCACGCCGCATCATCTCTCGCTCTGCGACGCCGCCGTCGCGGGCTTCGACCCCGTGTACAAGGTCAACCCTCCGCTGAGAACTGCCGCCGACGTGGCTGCGATCCGGGCGGGTCTCCTGAACGGCGTTGTCGATGCAATCGCGACCGATCACGCGCCGCACGCGCCCGAGCGAAAGGAGGATCCCTTCGACGAGGCTCCCGCCGGGATGCTCGGTCTGGAAACCGCGCTCGCGGTTGCCCACACCGCGCTCTGCGTGGTCCCCGACGAAGGCGGCAACGATGAAGCCGGGGACGGCTGGGTGCCATTCGGCACCGGAGCTGTCATGTCGCTGCGGGACCTTCTCGGCTTGTTCTCCTGGCAGCCGGCCCGCATCGCCGGGCTCGACCAGGATGGCCAGGGTGGTTGGACTCATCAGGGCGGCCAAGGCGGCCCGATCCGGCCCGGCACGGCGGCGAACCTAACAGTGTTCGACCCGACCGCCGAATGGGTTGTCGACCGGAGCCGCCAGGCCAGCCGGAGTCGCAACACGCCCTATGCCGGTCGCCGGCTCACCGGCAAGGTCCGCCACACCGTGTTCGCGGGCGAGGCCGTGGTCATCGACGGCGAGGCGCAGCGATGAGCGGGACCCGGCCGATGCGCGCCGGGTCCCGAGACACGCGCCTTCCGGCTCGGCTCGCGCTCGCCGATGGTGCCGTGTTCGAGGGCGAGGCCATGGGAGCACTCGACGACGGCCGGATCGCCAGCGGGGAGCTCGTCTTCAACACGTGCATGTCGGGCTACCAGGAAGTGATCACCGATCCCTCCTACGCGGGGCAGGTGCTGGCGTTCACCTACCCTCACATCGGCAACTACGGCGTGTCCCCCGAGGACGACGAGAGCCGCCGCCCGTTCTGCCGAGGCGTGATCGTCCGGGACCTCACCGACCGGCCGAGCAGCTGGCGCTCGGCGGAGAGCCTGGAGGCTTTCCTCCGCCGCTTCGCGGTGCCGGGGCTCACCGGCGTCGACACCCGCCGGCTGACCCGCCACGTGCGTGAGGCCGGCGCAATGTCCTGCGCGTTCGGGACCGCCTCCGAACAAGAGCTGCTCGCCGCTGCGAAGGCGGAGCCCGGCACACTCGGCATGGACCTCGTCGCCGAGGTCACGACCGGCGCGCCGTACCTTGCCGGCATGCAAGGTGCCGGGCGCCGATTCTCCGTCGTCGCCTACGACTTCGGGGTCAAGACGGCCGCCCTGCGCAACCTCGTCGGTTTCGCGGACGTCGAGGTCGTCCCTGCGACGACCCCGGCGGCCGAGGTGCTCGCGCGCCGTCCCGACGGCGTGTTCCTGTCCAACGGTCCCGGGGACCCGGCCGCCCTCGGCCACGTCGTGCGGGAGATCGCCGCTCTGCTCGACGCGATCCCCGTGTTCGGGATCTGCCTCGGCCATCAGCTGCTGGCAAGGGCGCTGGGCGCACAAACCTACAAATTGCGCTTCGGGCACCACGGCGGCAATCACCCGGTCAAGCGGCTCGAGACGGGCGCGGTCGAGATCACCAGCCAGAATCACGGCTACGCCGTGGCCGATGGCACGCTCACCGGTGCGGCGGTGAGCCACGTCAACCTGAACGACGGCGTCATCGAGGGCCTCCGCTGCACCGATGCCCGAGCGTTCAGCGTCCAGTACCACCCCGAGGCCGGCCCCGGGCCGCACGACGCCAGGTACCTGTTCGAGGAGTTCCGGGCGCTCATGGCCGCTAGCTGATGGGCCGGCGCGACGACATCTCGTCGATCCTCGTCGTCGGCTCCGGCCCGATCGTCATCGGCCAGGCTTGCGAGTTCGACTACTCGGGCACCCAGGCCTGCCGGGTGCTGCGGGAGGAGGGGTACCGCGTCATCCTGGCGAACTCGAACCCGGCCACGATCATGACCGACCCCGACCTCGCCGATCGGACTTACATCGAGCCGCTCGAAGTGGATGTGCTCGCCGCGATCATCGAGCGGGAGCGGCCCGACGCCTTGCTGCCGACGATGGGCGGACAGGTGGCGCTCAACCTCGCGGTCCAACTCGCCGAGGACGGGATTCTGGACCGGTTCGGAGTGGAGCTCATCGGCGCCAAGCTCGAGGCGATCCGCACCGCCGAGAACCGCGACCGGTTCAAGGAGGCGATGACCGAGATCGGGCTTTCGGTGCCCGAGTCCGGTTTTGCCCATGACATGCAAGAAGCGCTCGAGGCGGCGGTCGTCGTCGGCTTCCCGCTCATCGTCCGGCCTTCCTTCATCCTCGGGGGCGCCGGTACGGGCATTGCCGCCGACGACGAGGCCTTCCGCCGGCTCGCGGCCGCTGGTCTCGCCGCCAGCCCGGTGAGCGAGATCCTCGTGGAGCGATCGATCGCAGGCTGGAAGGAATTCGAGCTCGAGGTCATGCGCGACGGCGCGGACAACTGCGTCGTGGTCTGCTCGATCGAGAACTTCGACCCGATGGGCGTCCACACGGGCGACTCGATCACCGTCGCCCCGGCGCAGACGCTGTCTGATGTCGAATATCAGAAGATGCGCGACGCGGCCTTCGCGTGCATCCGCCGTGTCGGCGTCGAGAGCGGCGGCTCCAACATCCAGTTCGCCGTCGACCCGCGTGCCGGCGGGATGCTCGTCATCGAGATGAACCCGAGGGTCTCGCGCTCGTCCGCGCTTGCGTCCAAGGCGACGGGGTTCCCGATCGCGAAGATCGCCGCCCGTCTCGCCGTCGGCTACAGACTGGACGAGATCGCGAACGACATCACCAAAGCCACCCCGGCATGTTTCGAGCCGACGATCGACTACGTCGTCACGAAAGTGCCCCGCTGGGCCTTCGAGAAACTTCCCGGCGCGCTCGACGCCCTGGGCACNNGCCTCGAGCTCGACCGCGCGGGCCTCAACGCCGATCGGGCCGAACAGCGCTACGAGCAGCTCGACGACGACGAGCTCCTGCACAGAGCCGCGACTGCGACCCCCGACCGGCCGTTCCAGCTCGAGGCGGCACTCCGGCGCGGCTTCAGCGTCGAACGCGTAGCCGAGGTGACGGCGATCGATCCATGGTTCCTCGACCAGATCGCGGCGGTCGTCGACGAACGGCTCGGGCTGGAGGATCTCGCCGCAGCGGGGGTGATGCCCTCCGATCTCGAGCCGGGCGCGTGGCGGAGGGCGAAACGACTCGGCTTCTCGGACACCCAGATCGCCTACCTGTTCGGCGTCGGGGAGGACCACGTCCGCAGCGCAAGGCTGCTCGCGGGCGTCCGGCCGACCTTCAAGACCGTCGACACGTGCGGGGCGGAGTTCGCGGCCGAGACACCTTATTACTACGCCACTTACGAGGACGAGGATGAAGTCAGACCCGGCAGGTCGCCGCGCGTCGTCATCCTCGGGTCGGGGCCGAACCGGATCGGGCAGGGAATCGAGTTCGACTACTGCTGCGTGCACGCGTCAATGGCTCTGCGAGCGGCCGGCTACGAGACCGTGATGGTCAACTGCAACCCGGAGACGGTCTCGACCGACTACGACACCTCCGACCGGCTGTACTTCGAGCCGGTCACCGAGGAGGCGGTTCTCGACATCGTCGCCGTGGAGCTGGGCGGCGGCGCGTGTGGCGTCGCCGGCGTCATCGTCAGCCTCGGGGGCCAGACGCCTCTCAAGCTCGCGAACCGTCTCCCGCCCTCGCTCGTGCTGGGCACCAGCGCGGCGGCGATCGACATGGCGGAGGACCGCGAGCGGTGGTCGGCACTCTGCGCCAGTCTCGAGATCCCCCAACCGGCCGGTGGGACCGCGGCATCGCTAGCCGAGGCGCGCGAGATCGTCCAGTGGATCGGCTATCCGGCGCTCGTCCGGCCGAGCTATGTGCTCGGCGGGCGGGCCATGGAGATCGTCTACGACGCCGACAGCCTCGACCGCGCAGTCACCGCCGCCCTCGGCCACGAAGGTCCGCATGCACCGGTGCGACCTGTGCTGATCGACCGGTTCCTCGAGGACGCCGTGGAGGTCGACGTCGACGCGATCCGCGACCGCGTGGGCGAAGTGCTCATCGGGGCGGTGATGGAGCACGTCGAGGAGGCCGGGGTGCACTCGGGTGACTCAGCGTGCGTGATCCCTCCGCCGACGCTCGATGAGGGCACTGTCGGGTTGATCGAGGACCACACCCGTCGCATTGCGGCCGCCCTCCAGGTCCTTGGCCCTCTGAACGTCCAGTACGCCGTCAAGCAACGCCAGGTGTTCGTCATCGAGGCCAACCCGCGGGCAAGCCGGACGATCCCGTTCGTCGCCAAGGCGACCGGCGTGCCGCTCGCGAAGATAGCGGCGCGCACCATGCTCGGAGCCACGCTCGAGGACCTGCGCAACGAGGGCATGCTGCCCGCCCCCGGCGCTCGGCGCCCGACGTACGTAAGCGTGAAGGAGGCGGTCCTTCCCTTCGACCGCTTTCCCGACGTCGACTCGCTGCTCGGACCAGAGATGCGCTCCACCGGTGAGGTGATGGGCATCGACCGCACGTTCGGCCTCGCGTTCGCCAAGAGCCAGCTCGCGGCCGGCAACCGCCTTCCAGCCGACGGTGCCGTCTTCCTGTCGCTCGCCAATCGCGACAAGGAGGCGGGAGTGGGGGTGGCGCGTGGGTTCGCGGATCTCGGTTTTGCTCTGGTGGCCACCGAGGGAACAGCGGACTTCCTCGAGCGCCACGGGGTGACGGTCGGGACGCGGGTCGCCAAGGTCGGCCAACCTGGTGTGGGAACCCTCGACGCAGTTGAGCTCATCGCGGGCGGCAAGGTTCAGCTCGTCGTCAACACCCCCCGCGGCCGGGGCCCGCGGGCCGACGGCGCTCACATCCGCCGGGCTGCCTCCGCCCACCGTGTGCCCTGCCTCACCACTGTCGCCGCCGCCCGGGCCGCCGCCGCGGGCATCGCCGACTGGCGCTGCCACCGCCTCGAGGTGCGCAGCCTCCAGGAGCGCCATGCGGCGTCCGTCGAACAGGCGAGGCTCGCCGAGGATCCCGCGCCGCCGACCACCCGGGAAGAGGCGGGCGCGCAGCTCGATGCACCGCTCGGTCCTCCCATATGAGCGAGTATCGTCTCGGAGAGGAGACCGTGCGATCACATTCTTCACGGACCCACTCCCTCGGCAAACCAGCGCTGGGCGCAATTATCGCCGTGAGCTCGGGGAAGACCCATAGCAGCCTGAGTTCTCCTCGGCCAAGCTCCGGCTGCAGCCACAGAGACAACCACAGCAATACAAGGACGACCATGGATACGGAAAGCTTACGAGCCAGGTGGGAAACCCTCGAGAGCGAACAGCTGAAAGAATTGGCCGAACTCGGCCTTCATACCCTGGCCAAGCATCCACTTGGCCACCACCTCATAGACTTTGCGCTCGGCGGTGAACGAGTCGAAAGCACGCGACTGCACACCCAGGTCGGAGGCATGTCGCTGGAGAACCCGGTCCTGGTCGGTGCCGGCTGGGACAAAAAGGGCTGGGCTGTCGACGGACTGTACGCGCTGGGCTTTGCCGGTACGGAAGTGGGTTCGGTGCTGGTCCACCCGCAGGGAGGCAACCCGCGTCCGCGTCTGTGGTACAGCCGTGGGGCTGCGCTCAACCGGATGGGGTTCAACAGCCAGGGTATGGAGGCGGTCGCCAGGCATCTCGATGCGGAAGAGAGGCCGGGCATTCTCGGTGTCAGTATCGGCAAGAACAGGCTGACCCCCGACAACCAGGCCCCGTGGGCACATGCAGCCGTAGCCGACAGGCTGTACGACTATGCGCATTACTTTGTGATCAATGTCTCATCGCCCAACACCCCGGGTCTGAGGAACCTGCTCAACCCCGGGCCCCTCACCGATATTGTCGTGGCGGTGAAGGACGTGCTCGACTCCAAGGGGCAAAAGCCCTTATTCGTCAAGACGACTGTGGACCTGGCTCTCGAAGACCTCGACGACGTGATCAAGGTGTGTGTAGGTCATGGCGTTACCGGGATCATCGATTCGAACACCACGATTGACGATGAGCTGAAGTCACGCTATGGCTGGGAAGGCCTGGCCGGGGGACTCAGCGGTGATGTCGGCGAATTCCGACGTAGGGCCAATGAACGCATGAGGGATCTGACGAGAATGACTCGCGGCACGGGCCTGCAGAGGATCGGTGTGGGAGCCATCAACAATGCTGCCTCTGCAATCGAACGGCTGCGGGCGGGCGCCCAGGCAGTTCAGGTCGTTACAGGGATCCGTCAGAGCAAGGGCAGAGTCGCCCGCGAGATCAACCAGGGAATACTGGACTACCTGGATCGGCACGGGCTCGAGAACGTCGAGGACCTGGCCGGTCTTGCTTGAGCGCTGCGAAGCTCCCCGCACGCCCTCGAACGTGGAACTGCGGGCGCATGTACGCGGTCGTCGTGGGCTCACGTGCGGATCATGGTCGACCGGGCGGCGGGATCGGAACTGGTGTGCTTGTCGCCCGGGGCCGTCGCTGCCCGGGACGTGATACGAGCCGAATGGTGCGCTGCGCCGCCGACCGATGTGTCGGCCCTGCTGCCAGCGCGTCGCGGCGAGCGGCCGTGCCCGTGAACGTGGCCGCGCCGCCGAGAACCGGGAAGAGGCGGGCGAACAGCTCGACGGCGCGCCGAACGAGGCGGTACAGGAAGCACAGAGCCACAGTCGGCCAGCCCTGCTCGAAACGTTCGACCAGTTCAAGCCAGGTCGGGGAGCTCGATGGACTCTTCAGCCGCTGCTCAGACATCCCCCGAGGTGTCCAGGGCGGTGACGGGCCATACCGCTCGAGCGATAGTCTTCGCCCGTCAGGGGCACGATCGCCGTGGCGTACGGCGCGAACGCGACCCACGTACGGGACGCTGTGCCGAAGCTTCATCAGTACACACTGCCTAGTGCGGACACCGTACGGCTGGCCTATCGCAACCGGTAGATCTGCGTGAAGGAGCTGTGAGTGGAAGAAGCCGCTGGGCTGGTCATGACCGCCCTGTACGAGCGGGGAATGCTTCGTACCTGGTATCGCGACAGGCCGGAAGGGTGGACCCTGGTCTCCGGCCAATGGAGCCCGATATACCTTCAACTGCGAGAACTCTGCAGTTACCCCGATGTTCTGACAGACGTCGGCGTCGCTCTCGCAGCCTTGCTCGACAAAGACCAACCCAGGCCTCAGCGACTCGTCGGCGTCGCTCTCGGCGGGATCCCGGTGGCGATCGCAACCTCGCTCGCATCAGGGGTTCCTGCGTTGATGACACGGAAACTCGCCGCGCGGACTGAGGCCGGCGCCGCAGAGGAGCTGCAGCAATATGGACAACATGCGGCCGTTGAGGGGCAAATTGAGGCCGGCGACCAGCTGCTGCTCGTCGATGACCTCGTGACTCGCTTCGACTCGAAGCTCATCGCGGCTCGACAAGTCCAGCACGAGATCGAGAGGAGGGGCCTGGAGGCCGTGTCATGCAGTGATGTCCTGGTGGTCGTGGACCGCGAACAGGGCGGGGCGGACGCGGCCTCGGAAGCGGGCTTTACTCTCCGTTCCCTCATTCGCCTCAAGAGCCAAGGAATGGATCTTCTCCGACCACACCTCAGTGCAACCGAGTATGACGTCGTCTGTTCCTACCTGAGTGACCCGGCCGCCTTTCAGTCCGTCGAAGTGCAGCGACAGCTTAGAGTTGTGGCCGAAGCGAGATGACGTCGCGAGGGCATTATTGGCCAGGGAGGACCCATGGCATCTGCGTTTGTTGAGCTCCTCAGCGAAAGATGGGCATGTGGCCACGCTGTATCGGTGGGGCTGGACAGTGATGCTCGAGCCTTGCCGACGCCCGCTGGTCAGGCCAGCCCGTCTCAACGTGAGTTCAACGCCAACATGGTCGATGCGACTGCGGACTTGGCCAGCGCCTACAAGATCAACCTGGCGTTCTATCTGAATTGTGGTGTAGATGGCTTCGTCGCCCTGCAGGAGACCGTCACGTACGCACGAAGGGTCGCGCCGGGCGTGGCGATCATCTTGGATGCGAAGTTCGGAGACATCGGCAATACCAACGAGGCCTATGCCCGTTTTGCCTATGACCTGCTCGGCGTGGACGCCGTTACCGTGAATCCGTATGTCGGGCGAGAGGCACTCAGGCCGTTCCTGGACCGCGAGGACAAGGGTGCAATCGTGCTCTGTCGCACCTCGAATCCTGGTGCCGCGGAGTTCCAGGGGTTGGCGTGCCAGCACGAAGAAGCCGGCTCGCGACCTCTGCCCCTGTACTGCCGAGTCGCGCACGCGGTGGCCTGTGATTGGAACGTGTTGGGTAATTGCGGTCTGGTGGTCGGCGGCACTGCACCTGAGGAGCTTCGAGAGGTCAGGGGCGTGGCGGGGAGCATCCCCATCTTGATTCCGGGTGTCGGAACACAGGGTGGCGACCTCGGAGCCACAGTCGCTGCAGGCCGAGGCTCCAGGGGTCCGGGCATCATTGTCAATGCTTCGCGATCGGTCATCTTCGCCTCGGGGGGAGAGGATTACGCCCGAGCGGCACGAGCCGAGCTCACGCGCCTGGATACGGAGGTGCGCAGGCTCTTGGAGCGAGAGCCCGCTGAGCCGCCGGGTGCTGAACCAACCAGTGAGCAGGTCCAATGACCCGGTGAGTCCGGCTGCGTGGCCGATGACCTGCGAGTGCGTGGGGAACGCCGGACAAGAAGAAGGATGCTCGTCGGGTTCGCTTCGGGCAGGTCCATGTCAGACGCACGGATTCTTGCTACCTGGTGAAGGGTGCAAGTCGACGAGTCGCCCTCTGAGCAGCGGTGCAGCGCATCTGCCAGGAGCTCTTCTCGTGAGAGCGACCACGCCGACCGGAACGGCGGCGTGGCGCTATTGAGCATGTGCCAGGACCTTGACACCTTTCGTGGTCAAGGCGGCGGGTTAGGAGAAGTACCCAGACAGAGGCAGCGTGAGAGGTGACACGCGGGTCGCGATCACGGTGCCCCGTCCCGCGTCTCAGACCGAGAGCGAGCCGCGAGCTCGCCGTCACGAGCAGGATGCTCCACCACGGCAACGACTTTGGCCGCCATGAACCGGGCGGTACGGACGGGTGTCCCGGAACGTGTGACCTCCGTGACCTCGATTATTCCCCGGGCGTTTCCCACCTCGACCCGCCTGCCGGCCCGTGTGGCCTCGATTTCGAAGCGCTCGACTCCGGCTCCCACGTCGACGAGGACTTCCACGCGGTCACCCTTCATTGGCACCAGGGTAGCCATCGGCGGCGGCGGCGGCCCGGCTGGCCGTACGCGTCGGGCAAGATCACGCTGTGATAGCCGATTCGTGGGGATGGCCGGAGAACGAAAAGGGGCTCGTCGAGCTCCAGGGCCGTCTCGCCATTGCGGCGGCGAGCACATTGGCCGCCGAACCGTGGCTGCCGTCGAGCGAGCGGCCCGTCCTCGGCGGATGTTTCGTCGCGTATGCCCGCGGTAGCACGGGTCCGGGCCGATCGGGTGACCCGGCGTGGGCAGCTGCTGTCGCGTGGCGGGGCAATGCGGTCGATCGGAGCACCCGCAGAACCGACCACCATCTCAGGGGCGCTGCGACACCTGGCCACCCCAGGCAGGCGGACGACGTCCTCGCCCAGAGCATCGTGACCTCGCGTGTCGCCTCCTCGTACGTGCCCGGGCTCCTGGCCCGCAGAGAGGGAGCGATCCTGGCTGCCGCGCTGGCGGCACTCGACTTGCGGCCTGAACTCCTGCTCGTCGACGCCAGCGGGCTCGACCATCCTCGGGGTGCCGGTCTGGCTGTGCACCTGGGTGCGGTCGTCGACCTGCCGACGGTGGGCGTGACCCGCCAGCCACTCGTCGCCATCGGCGACCAGCCCGAACTGCGGCGCGGATCCGTGGCACCGCTGCTCGTGGACGGTCGTTGTGTCGCCTCTTGGGTGTGCACCAGGACCGGTGCCCGCCCGATCGTCGCTCACGCGGGATGGCGGACGAGCCCGGAAACCGCCTCCCGTGTCGTGCTCGACGCATCCACTCCGGCTGCCCGAACGCCGGTCCCGTTGCAGGAGGCGCGACGCGTGGCGCGCGAGGCGCGGAGCCTTGGGTCTTCTTTGGTCTAGTGGCTGCCAATTCGGGCCGGCTGCCGGCCGAGCCACATGGACTCTGATATGACTTGCCAGCTTCGAGGGAATCGGGATCGACTGGGCTTGGTGAAGAGGACTTGGTGACGGCCCGGGCAGGCCGCGGGCATCGCGGAGGGGGCGCCGGCAGCCTTTCAGAGCGCCGCTGGCGCCTGCTCGGAGCGACAGCCATCGGGGCCTTCATAGCTCCGTTCGACGGCAGTGTCGTCGCCATCGCTCTGCCCAAGATCGGGCCTGCCCTCCACCTCGGCTTCGTGGGGGCGCTCTGGGTGCAACTCAGCTACCTGCTCGTGCTCACCGTCGCCCTCATCCCTGCGGGACGCCTTGCGGACGCCTGGGGCGGTCTGCGCCTGTACCGGACCGGTCTGGTCATCTTCGCTCTTGCGTCGGCTGCCGCAGGGGCATCGACGTCGACAACCTGGCTCCTCGCCGCACGCTGCACCCAGGGTCTCGGAGCGGCTCTGCTGTCGGCGACATCGACGGCGCTCGTCACCGAGGCCTTCCCCGAGGCTGAACGTGGCAAGGCTCTTGGTCTCAACGTCACTGCTGTCTACCTCGGTCTCGCCTTGGGGCCGGCACTGGGCGGGCTCCTCACCGAGCAGGTCGGCTGGCGGTCGATCTTCTATGTCAACGTCCCGGTGGCGGCGGCAAGCCTTGTGCTGGGCTGGCGTCTCACCAGTGGGCGCCACACCGAGAGCCGGAGGGCGACACCGACTGGTCTGGACCTGCCCGGGGTCGGACTGTTCGTTGGCGCACTGGCGGCCGGGATGGTGGGGGTCAGTCTTGCTCCCGTTTGGGGCTGGACTGCCGTTTCGTCTCTCGCTCTCATGGTCGGCGGCGCAGGCGGCGTGATCGGGCTGGTGGTATACGAGTCCAGACGCTCCGAGCCGTTTCTCGACGTGAGCCTGTTCCGTCGCAGCCGACTCTTTGCAACGGCCAATCTCGCCGCTCTTGCCAACTACATGGCATTCGCTGCTGTCACGGTGCTCACCTCGGTGTTCTTGGAGGTGGTGAGCGGCCGGAGCCCTGAGCAAGCCGGGCTCCTCCTGATCGCAGCGCCAGCGGCCATGGTCGCACTCTCGTGGCTGGCGGGACGTGCCTCGGACGTGGTCGGTTCGCGCTGGCTGGCCAGCGGGGGGATGGCCATCATCGGTGCCGGCCTGATCATGCTCTCGAAGCTTCCCGCCCAGCCAAGCATGGCCCGGCTGATAGGTGACCTCGCCATCGTCGGAGTGGGCATGGCGGCCTTCAGCTCTCCCAACACCTCCGCCGTGATGGGATCGGTGCCAAGAGCCCAGCTGGGGGTCGCCTCTGGCACCCTCGGGACGATGCGCTTTCTCGGCCAGACTCTTTCAATTGGTGTTCTGGGAGCCCTCGCCACCTCTCGTCTGGGGGCCGGCGGCCAAGCCGTACTGTTGACCGGACGAGCCCAGGGCACAACTGCGGCATCGGCCTATGTGGCTGGCTATCACCTGGCGATGGTGGCCGGCGCAGGCATCGCAGTCGTCGGTGCGATCGCCTCCCTCACGCGACCTGGTCACGGCAAAGTCCTGAGACCCACCTCTGGCCGAACCTGACCCGAGGTACTGATGCCAGGCGAGCTTCTTCGAGCGGGCGACGGGAACCGAACCCGGGCTCTCAGCTTGGAAAGGCAGTTTCCCCTTATTTTTAGCGGATCTCAACGAACTGCAGCGGACGAGTTGTGCAGCTGAGACGAGTTGCCCGGACAACAGCGAACCCCAGCGGATGACAGCGAAAGTGCCAAATTTGGTCCATCGAGAGAGGTGACCGTGAGCTTGCCGAGCGCCGTCGTCGGGACGCATCGAGTAACGCCGGCACGCCTGTCCGGGAATCCGGCTTCGGGACCAACGGATATCGGTGGACGACCATTGCTCAACTAGTACCGGCATGTGTCCGGTTGTCTAGATGAAGATAGCGGTGTGGACTACGGACGCCCCGTCTGTCCCGCATGAGTGCGACGGGCTCTTTGAGCCACTCCGAGAACAGCCGTCTTCCGCGCTCGGTGATGGCGGCCTTCCGGCGGGGCGGTTCGCCATCACCAGGTTCGGCGTCCTGGAACTCGACCAGCCCCTCGGCGTGCAGGGTGTCGGGCACCCGGTACACAAGTGGCCGTCGCACCGTCCAGATGGTTCCGAATTCGCCGCCGGTGGACAGGCTCCTGCCCAGGGCAAAGCCACGCTTTGGCCTGCGACTGGGCAGTCCAAGGACCGCCCATTCAGGCGGCAGAGGCTCCGCACAACAGCCGTTCACACCTGACACGGGGAGGTCCGGGCTTCGCGGGCACGGACCGTCGATGTCCGGCTTCGGCGGCTGGCAGTCGCAGAACGAGCCACTGCGGAGAACTGCCGCCGGTGGTCTCAGCTTGTGCGCTCTCGGCTCGGTCGTCGATGGCCGGCAACGGGCCGACCGGGATCTGCCGCGAGCCCTGCTGGGCGGGGCGCCCGCTCTTGGAGATGCAGCTCATTTCGGCTCTTCCTGCGGCAGTACGCTGCTTTTTCGATGACGGTCGCGAAGTCCTGGAATTGAAGAGCACCCGAAGAGCGCGCTCATGGCTCGAAACGCGGCGTCGAACAGGGTGATAGTGCTTCTCATCCGCGGCGCGTCGGACACTGGCCCGGCCACCGAGATCCTCCTCTTCTCGCGTTGAGGGACAGGTGGAAGTCGGGCCGCGTCGGTGCCCCGACCGCCCGGAACCCGCTCGCAGCTCGCGAGGCTGAGCCGGAAGCGGGGGCGGCGCGTAAAGCCCGCCGCGCACGAGGCTGGAGGGGCCTCGCGCTCCTGGTAGCCGCGGCGTTCTTCATGGAGAACCTCGACGGGACCATCATCGCCACGGCCGCGCCGCGCATGGCGCGCTCGTTCGGCGTGCCGTCGGTCGAGCTGAACGTGGTGATCACGGCCTACCTGCTTGCCCTCGGGGTCTTCATCCCCGTCAGCGGGTGGATAGCAGATCGTTTTGGGGCCCGGGTCGTGTTCTCGGGGGCCGTCGCCGTGTTCACCCTCGCCTCGGGCCTCTGTGCCCTGAGCACAAACCTTGGTGAGCTCACGGCGACCCGGGTCCTGCAGGGCGTGGGCGGGGCGATGATGGTGCCCGTCGGCCGGCTCGTCGTGCTGCGGGCTGCGGGCAAGACAGACCTCATAAAGGTGATCGCCTACCTCACCTGGCCGGCTCTCATCGCCCCGATCATCGCCCCGGCCCTCGGCGGCGTGCTCGTGACCTACGAGTCGTGGCGCTGGATCTTCGTCCTCAACATCCCGTTGGGACTCGTGGCCCTGCTGATCGCGGCTCGTATCGTGCCCGACCTGCGGCCACCACGGCCCGGAAAGCTGGACTGGCGGGGCTTCGCGCTGACGAGCGCCGGGCTCGCCACCTTCGTCTACGGGCTCGAGCTCGTGACGAACGCCGACGTTTCCTGGGCCGTCGTCGGAGCATCCGTCGGTGCGGGACTCGTGTTGATCTGGTGGGCGGTGCTCCACCTCAACCGCAGTGCTCATCCCCTGGTCGACCTGCGCGTCCTCGGCGTCGCCACCTTCCGGGCTGCGAATCTGGGCGGCTCGCTGTTCCGCATGGCGATCAGCGCCGCGCCCTTCCTGCTTCCGCTCATGTTCCAGAATGCCTTCGGCTGGAGCCCCATCAAGTCGGGGTTGCTCGTCATCGCCGTCTTCGTGGGGAACATCACGATCAAGCCGTTCACAACACCTTTGCTGCGCCGGTTCGGTTTCCGGACTGTCCTTATGGGCTCGGCCACCTCGGCCGGGATCACTCTTGGCCTGTGTGCGGTGTTCACAGCCAGGACCCCGCTCGTGGTGATAGTGCTCGTTCTCGTAGCGAGCGGGGTGTTCCGTTCGATCGGGTTCACCGCCTACAACACGATCGTCTTCGCAGACGTCGGCTCCGACGCGATGGCCAATGCCAATACCCTCACGAGCACGATCCAACAGCTGACCATGGGCTTCGGAGTGGCGGTCGGGGCCCTCGCCCTCCGTGCTGGTGCCCCGCTCGATCGTCTGGTCGGTTCGAGCACGAGCGGAGGGCGCCCCTTTAGCGCGGCCTTTGTCCTGCTTGCTGTCGTGGCCTTCCTTGCCGCCGCCGAGGCCGCTCTGCTCGCACGGGATGCGGGCGCGGCAGTCGCAGGCTACGGACAGTGACTGTTCAGCTCAGTTATCGGCGAGGCCGGTGGTGATCCGAGCTCGAAGCGGCCGTCAAAGACGGCCTGCCACGCGAATCACGGCACCGGTTACGTAACCGGCAGCCGGACTGAGCAACCAGGCTACGGCGGGGGTGATCTCGTCCGGCTCAGCCGCCCGACCAAGCGGGACCCGGGACACCAAGCGGGCTGGGCGCTCTGGGTCGCCCGCGCCTGCGTGTGGTCAAGGAAGAGCTCGGAACGAGTTCTCCCTTGTTTTTCGCGGGTTTCAGCGAACTACAGTGGACGGGTTGAGCAGCTCAGAGGAGTTGTCCGAACAACTGCGAACGCCCGTGAACGAAGGCGACTATGCCAAGTCGCCCAACTGAAGACTGAGGGTACGAAACCGAGCTATCGGAACATCTTGATAGTGCCGGAGGCCGACCGACTGGGCGGCGGAGCGCCTGAACGCGACCAGGTCACTGCCCAACCGCGTCGCTCTCGCTCCGGCGGTCGAGCCCGGCGAACCAACGATCGATCGGTCGCATCCTGTCAGAGGCGTTGATCACCTGGTGCCACATCGGATACGGCAGCGGCGTCGCCGACACTCGATCGACTCGTTCACGTTCGTCGCGGTCGAGCACGACGTCGGGTGTCGCCAAGGTGTCCCTCAGCTGGGCCTCTGTGCGCGCGCCGACAATCACCGATGTCACTCCAGGTGTAGCAAGCGAATAGGAAAGCGCGACCTGTGCTGGAGTTATGCCGCGCGACTCGGCCACCGAGACGATGGCGTCGACCACATCGTAGACATGCTCCCAATCGGAGATCGGAGGCTCCCCCCAGTCCGAGAGGTGACGTCCGACCGGCGGCGTTGGCGCGTCCCGTCGGTATTTCCCTGTCAGCAGGCCACCGGCGAGCGGGCTCCAAATGAGGTTGCCGAGTCCTTCTTCGACGCTTGCCGGCAAGAGCTCATGCTCAGCTTCACGGTTGAGCACCGAGTAGTAGATCTGCTGGCTCACGAAGCGATCGAAGCCCCGACGCTCGGCGACGCCGAGCGCCTTCATGAGCTGCCAGGCGGCGTAGTTGGAGCATCCGAGATAACGCACCTTGCCCGTGCGCACCAGGTCGTCGAGCGCTTCCAGGGTTTCCTCGAGCGGCGTCATGCCATCCCACTCGTGGGCCTGGTAGAGGTCGATCCAGTCTGTGCGCAGGCGGCGTAGGCTCGCCTCGCAGCTTGTGACAATGTGGTGGCGTGATAGCCCGACGTCGTTGGGACCCGGCCCGGAACGGAACCGCACCTTGGTCGAGATCAGCAACTCGTCTCGCCGACCTCTGACGACCTCGCCAAGCATGGTCTCCGACGCGCCGCCCGAGTACACGTCGGCGGTGTCGATCAAGTTCACCCCCGCATCGAGAGCGATATCGACGAAGCGACGCGCGTCTGCCGTCTCGAGCTGGCCCCAGCGAGCGTCGGCGGCAGCGCCCCCGAAGTTCGCCGTACCGAGCGCCATGATCGAGACTTTGAGGCCCGATCTCCCGAGAGTCCTGTACTCCATTGCCTTCCTCCGATTCCTCAGTCCGAAGCTGCAGGGCTTGAACCATCTCGCTTGACTTGAGCAGCGGCCATGACCTTTCCACAATCAGGGTATGTAGTCATGTTGAACGCCACCGGGCGACTGCAATACCGACACGGGCCTTCCCGATGGCACTCAGGCGCCCTCTGGAGCCGACCGACTGATGTTGCAGCAGTGCAACGTCTCCTTAGGTTAAAGGTCTTGAGTTGAGAACTACGCGCTATTGGTCCACGTTGGCTGTGTCCTCAGAGTTCGCCGGTTAGTGGCTGCATCGGTGGTGGACGGCTTTCCGGTCGCGATGGCTGGGTTGGCCGTCGCCCCCGAGTCACACGTGGGATGAGTCCGTACTCGGACGCCGGAGAGATCACAGCGACTACGTGACGGGTGCGGCACCGCCTGGGTCCGGACTGGGACGAGCGCCGGACCTACTCGGACGCCTCGTCGTCCTCACCACCGCCGCCATCGTCAACACTGCCGGCGTGCCTGTTCTCAGCCAGATCTCCCCGAGGAACACACCTGGCCATGGTCTTGGAGGCGGCGAGAATCGAACTCGCTGTCTCGGCTTGGATAGCTGATGTTCTGCCGTTGAACTGCGCCCGCGGTGCTGTCCAAGATCAGCCGAGCACCCCGCCCGCTCTCCGGAGGCGCGTTCCGGCCGCTGCTGCTGCGCAAACTCCGGCTTCAGCCACACGAGCCCAGCGGCACTGACATCGTTGTTGGCAACGAGCCACGCAAGCGACTCGCGCCACGACAGGAAGCTGAGCGGCCCACTCGCCGACCGACGCCCCATCGGTGTCTCGGACGCATCCTTCGGGACCGACAGCCTGCCGAAGTCCGTGACTTGTGAGGCTCATGCGAATGCCGTCACAGACCTGCCCGATCGGGCGGCGCCAGGCTGGCGGGATAGGGACTTTCGCCTCTATCCGGACGGGCCTTCCGGCACGAGCATGCGAATTGTCCAGTTGTTTTATCAACTTAGGAGGCTATCGTGGCCAGCTTGTTACAACGCGGACATCGGCGATTCCTGTCGATCCCAGTGGTGCTGTCTGTGGCGGCCGCCCTCGTGGTGGCAATCGTCGCCATTCCCGGTAAGGCATTCGGCCGGGCAGGCTCCAACACAAAGGCCCGTCCGGCGGTCAGCACGTGGCGGCACCATCATGAGTTGGCCCCGATCGGCATCGTCAGTGCCGAGGGCTCAGAGCAAGCCCCGATCCTCGCCGAGATGAAGGTCCAACGCTCCGTCGAGATCGACGGATACACGTTCTGGATCGGCACGATCGCCGGCCGGAGCGTCGTCGACACGGTATCGGGCGAGGCTGACGAGACCGCCGAACTGGCCACCTACATCCTCGACAGGACGTTCCATCCAAGGGCCACGCTCTTCTCCGGCACCGCGGGAGCCCAGGACGCGGCGGTCCATGTCGGCGATGTTGTGACAAGTGGCTTCGTCGTCGACAAGTCCGCGATCCACTACGAGCTCGCCGCAGACAGCCAGGGCCCCTACGTGCAGGGCTACGGCGCCGAGCAGATGCACCTCACTGCGGCGTCGGACATCCAGGGGGACATCGTCACCGGCTACGGCAGGGTGGAGCCGACGCCGGCTGACGCCTCCACTTACAACTCCACCTCGCCGGCCAAGGACAAGACCTGGGTCACGATCGGTGCCTTCGCGTCGCCGTTCGAGCTCGTTCAGCTGGCCAGTCAGGCGAGCGGCCTGCTCGGGACCGACACCGTCGCGGACGCCACAGGTGATTCCACTCGCACCGGCACGATCACGAACCAGGTCTTCGCCGGGGTCATCGGCCAGGCCCCTGTGTGGACCGAACCGCTGGAGTGGATCGCGGCTCAGAACGCGCTCTACCCGAGCGACGCCGAGGAGAACGAGGGCAACGGCTTCGCGTTTGCCAACACCCAGCTCGGTGTCCCGTGGTTGCTGGTCAGGGGCATCTCCGACTCGGTCTGGTACCCGAACGCCTTCGACGAGGACATCGCCGTCGATCACGCCGCCGCCGTCGACACCTACATCATCGAGAACCTGCCGGCCGTTGTCAGCACAGCACCGACGACGCTCGCCGAGCTGAACCCGAAGTCGAACGCGGTCCTGGCGGGCTACCTGATCGCAAAGCAGGCTTACTTCGATGTGACACCCGTGACCAAGATCGTGTATGTCAACAGCTCCGGGCAAACGGTGACGCTCACCGGAGCGGCCCTCGCGTCCTTGGAGTCGGAGTACACCTACGCCGCCGGAGCCATCGGCTAGAAGCAACCGACCGCGACATAGCCCGCCTCAAGGCGGTGTCGGGGCGATCCTGCGCACGACAGTGCGAGCGGCGCCTTCGAGAACAACAGGCTTGGGCCACGATCGCGCCACGCGAACGTGGCCCAAGCCACCTGAGACGGTGACCGTGGTTACACCTCGGCGGCGTGAGGGACGTGCGGACCCGTCGTCGCCGCGTCGCGGGCAGCCTCTCTCCGGCCACCCTCGGGCGAAGGCCGCTCGTGCTCAGGGCTGACGATCGCCGGATCGCAAAGTTTGCCCCTTTCTCTCTACAGTTGATGGCAGGAGTAATGAGTCCGGGGCTGACCGGTAGCGCGGATGACAGCGCCACCCGTGGTGCCTGTTACACGGCCTCGTGGAACCGCAGCGAACCAAGATTCGGGCCGCATCGAGTGATACCCATCAATTCGTTCCGGTTCACGCGGCGCGGGACCCTCGCGGCCGCTCAAGCGCGGTCCACAATCCGCGCCGCCGACCTCTCAGACCCATCTGTCGCGACGTTCCGTGATCACCGAACGCTGTCTCAGGTAATCACCGGCTCCGAGAGGCCCTTGACTCAGCGGCTCGACAGCGCGTCCTGGCTCGACTTCGGGATCACGCGATTGAGGGTCTAGACAAAGGGCTTCGTCGAATAGCTGTTGTCGCCAGGCCAGCGACCAAGTGCCAACTCTTTCGTACATTCGATCATCCACTCGTCCCAGGCAGCGAGAGAGGCCGCCCCCTTCATCCGGTCGGGAGCGTCGAGACCGAGGTCAGCAACAGCGTCCTCCACCTGCTCGGCCACCTTGTGCGCCTTGATCACGCGGACCTGGTCGCTCGCGTCGAGCGCAACATCCGCATACTCGAGGAACAAACCGAGAACCTCCAACAGCAAAGGCCAATCGACTACGAGCTCAGGGAGTACGCCGACAAAGCCGGCGAGCCGGCCGAGGTTGGCGAGCGAGTAGTAGTACCGCCGGCTGACCTCGCGAGTCGCGAGCACTCCAGCCTGGACGAGTGCGTCGCAGGACTCCGCGACGTTGCGCTTCGCGTAGTTGGTCGCACTGGCAAGCATGGCTGCGGTGAATCGCTTGTTATGGCCGAAGAGAAGACAGCGGAGTATCTCCGAACGAGCCCCGAGTCCGAACATCGCTCGAATGCGTAGGAGAACCATTGACGGCTCAGTCAGTGGTCGGAGGTTGGATCGCCCGGTGACCGCGTACGGCCGCGGCTTGGACGCTCGCGGCCACTCAATGCGGGCGTGAGCGTTCACCGTGGCCGCGAAGTGACCCCATTGCTCGCCCGTGCTGTCGGGTCGTTGAACCACGAGATTGCGCAGGCGAACGCGTGAGACGTGACGTGAGTTGCGGATACACCAGTCGAGCGCCTCGTCGCGAAGCCGCGGGTCAAGGTCCGCGGTGGCGGCGAAGACGATCAGCGGCTCGGGGTCGATCGCCCACGTCCTGTGTGTTCTCGACCAGCCGGAGACCGTTACCCGATCCGTGCGCAAATGTGAGCACGGTCAGGCAGCCTCGCCTTGCGACGGGGCGGTGACGGTCTTATCCGGTTCCACGGTGCCGTCTTCGCGCTTCACCGGGGCGTCCGACCGGAGCCGGCGGTGTGCCCCTCCACGCGCGTTTCGAGTCTCCGGGCCACTCCCGGCGACGGACAGCGCTCGACGCCCGTAGGCGGCAAGGTTCAGCGCTGCGTTCAGGTCGCGGTCGATGACGAGACCGCAGTGCTCGCAGCAGTAGGTGCGCTCGTCGAGGCGCAGTTTGGCTTTCACTGCACCGCACGACGAGCAGAGCTTCGATGAGGCAAAGAACCGGTCGGCGACGACGAGCGTTCCGCCGTGCCAGGCGAGCTTGTAGACAAGCTGACGGCGCACCTCGCCGGGAGAGGCGTCGAGGATCGCCCGGTTCAGCCCGGCCTTCCGGCGCCTGCCGTTCGGCCCGTGACCTCCGGCGTGGTCAGGCTTCGACCTCGGGGCGGCGGTCATCCCGGCGACGTTCAGGTCTTCGATCACGACGGTGCCGTAGCTCGAGACGAGGTCTGAGGTGAGCTCGTGGATCGCGTCCCGACGGGTGTTGGCCACCTTGGCGTGGCATCGCGCGAGCTTCGCCTTCGTGCGCCGGCAGCGCTTCGAGCCGAGCTCGCGACGCGCGAGCTCGCGCGAGAGCCTGGCCATGCGGCGCGCGTAGGAGCCGAGCGCCTTCGGGTTCTCGACCACCTCACCGGTAGAGAGCACCGCGAGGTGCTTCACTCCGACGTCGACACCGACCACGGCGTCGGGCAGCCGGCCGTGCACATCGTGCCGCTCCACCTCGCAGGTGAAGCTGACGAACCACCGGCCGGCCTCCTCGGAGATTGTGGCCGAGCAGATGCGCGCACGTCCGTCGTCGAGCAGCTCGCGGAGCTTCGTCGCCTGCTCTTTCGTCCGGACCCGCCCGATACGCGGGAGCTTCACATGACGGTCGTCGACGACCCCGATGGAACCGGTCGTGAGCCGGCAGCTCCTCCGGTGCTCCTTCTTCTTCCGCGTCGGGAAGCCCGTGTGTCCGGCCCGCTCGCCGCGACGCCCCTTCGACCAGTTCTCGAGCGCCCGGGCGAGGCCGTCGAGCCCGGAGGAGTACGCCTCCTTCGAGTTCTCGGCCCACCACGGGGCCACCTCGTGCTTCGTGGCGTTCCACGCCCGTCGCAGCGCCGGGAGCGAGCAGGGGACTGGACCTGTGACCTTGCGGGCCCACGTGGTCGCCTCCTCGACGCCGGCGCCCTGGCGGATCGCGAGGACCGTCAGCTTGCGCGTCGCCTCGAGCTGATCATTGACCAATCGGAGGCCCCAGTTGAACGCGTACCTGCTCGCCCCGCAGTGCGAGGAGAGCGCGGAGCGCGTCGCGTTGCTTGGATCGAGCTCGAAACGGAACGCCTGGTGCACGAGCATCAGGCCGCTTCGCCGTTCTTCGCCGTCGTGATCGCCCTGAGCGCTCTGTTGCGCGCCCCGCGCCTGCCGTAGAGGCGAGCGCAGAAGGAGGTGAGCACCTCGGTCATGTCGCGTACGAGATCGTCGTCCACCTCGCCCTCGTCGACGAAGAGGACCACCCGGCCTTGGGCCGAGAGCGCTGCTCCGAGGTGCTCGACACCGAAGCGCGCCAAGCGGTCTCGATGTTCGACGATGATCCGCGTCGCGCTCGCATCAGCGAGCAGCCGGGCGAGACGTGGGCGCTTCGCGTTCAGACCGGAACCCACCTCGGTCACGACCTCGTCGACCGACAGGCCGTGTTCGCTCGCCCATAGGTTCACGCGACCGGCTTGGCGCTCGAGATCGTCTCGCTGGTCGTGGGAGCTCACCCGGCAATAGGCGACAGTCCGACCCTCGGCAACGGCCACCGGGTCGTGCTCGACCACGATCGTGCCCGACGCCAGCCGCCGTGCCGGTACTGGCATCGTGCCGTCGCGAAACCACCGATAGGCAGTTTGGGGATGGACGCCGTACGAACGGGCCCACGCGGCGAGCTTCACGTGCTAAAGCGTACACACGTTCGCTCACGTTTATGGGGATACCGGCGAACTGTTCGTTACCCCGAGCGCCGACCATGCCCCCCCCGGCAGAGGTCGAGTACGTTGCATCGTAACGAACGCTCGATGGCCTTAGCGGTCGTCATCGCGTGTCGCCCCCTTCACCGCGTCGACGCATTGCGCGATCAGGGTCGAGAACGCGTCAGAGATGTCGCGATCCGCCGTCCACTCGGCGGCGACCGCGAGCTCGGCGTCTGTCGGTGACAGCGCGACCAGATCGACGAAGTGTTTGCTCTTCGGTCCTGCATCGACAGCAGCCCAAAAATTGAAACAGATCTGGTCGAACCGTGACGTGAGATGCGGCTCGAGAGCGCCGTATCGGCGTATCTCGATCCGTTCTCGCCATCCCGGCGGAAGCTCGGAGTCCATAAGCGACGCCGCGTCAGTGTTGAGCCACCGCTCCGATAGGTCGAAGGCCAGACCGACTTCGGCTGCCGCTCGGCGAAGCGGCTCAGGCAGCTCGACGAGCTTTCGGTACGCGCTCTGCTCCGAAAGACCGATGACGTCGAGATCTCCAGTCGGTCGGTCGATCAGGCCAACGAGAAGCAGGTTGCTGCCACCAACGACGAGCAGCGCGTGGGCCTCCCGGCGCGACGCGAGGACGGGTCCGAGCGAACCGGGGACCTCATCTGGAGACGTGCGCTCGAGCGACATAGCGTGCATCTCACCCGCTCGTATCGCGTAGGTAACATGCGCGAGAATTCGCACCCGTCGGTCACGGCGATCTGTGAGCTACCTCCGAGGCGGGAAGCGACCTGCTCGTCGTACTTCCGATGAGATCAATGGGAGAGAAGAGGCGCTGCCCTGAAGCCGTGAGTTCACGAGATGCTCGCAGGAGCTGTCTCGCGCGGTCGTGTCCTCATGTTTGCGCGCCGGCGACAGCAGCCGCCAAGGTCGCCACGCGTGGGCTCGGGGTATGGACGACCCCGCGCCCAGAATCACTTTGCTGGCAACGACCGCTGGTGCAACTGCCGCGCGGCCTTGTACTCGTCGACCGATGCCCGACTGCTCCGCCACTGTCCGTCGCGTCCCTTGTGCGCGCGGAGGCGACCGCGACTCGCGGCCATCCGGAGGGCGTCCTCCGAGACTCCCCGATCGGCGAGCGCAGCGAGGGGCACGAGCCGTTTCGGGCCGGCTACGGCCGGCACGATGAAGCGGTAGAGGTTGTCGAGGACGGCACGGGCGAGGAGTTCGCCGAGCGCCCCGGGTTCGCCGGCGTCAACAGCTCGCAGCGCTCGCAGATACCGCGCCCTGTCGCGCTTGTACACGATCGCCGGGGCATAGCCGAGGCGGACCAGCAGGAGATTGACGAGAAGGCGTCCCGTACGGCCGTTGCCGTCGAGGAATGGATGGATCCGCTCGAACTGACCGTGCAGGGCGGCGATCTCCTCGAAGGGCGACGCGACGTCCCTGAGCGCGCCTGCATGACG
>PLIM01000031.1:0-872 GCA_003139355.1 Acidimicrobiaceae bacterium
TCCTCCCAGGCCGGCAGCGCGTACACCGTGGCCTCCGGATACGGTTCGACCTCGAGGTAGTTGATCCCGCCGAACGCCGCGCTGAGCTGGTCCTGGATCCCGCTCTGGACGCCGAGGCCGTCGACCTCGAGCCGATGCGCTGCGTAGGCAACGTCGCGCGGCGACAGTTCCCTGGAGCGCACGGCCGCCAACCCGCCCAGCAGAGCAACCGCCACCGCCGCGGACGTGCCGGTGCCGCAACCAGCCGGGACAACGGAACGGACGCCGATCTCCACAGCGAGGCCCCCTGGGGGAGGAAACGCGTCGACGGCCGCCTCGAGCAGCGGGTGGCGGGAGACCCGGGATGCACCCGGGACAACGGGGTACCGGTCGCCGAAGGTCTCCACATCGAACACCACCGGGTCCGGGCCTGCCGTCGTGCGGATCGAGACCTCTACTCCCGGGGTCACCGCGATGTTCAAGACCCGTCCCGGCGCGCCGAACCACGTGTCGGTCCACCCACCGTTGTCACAGATCCGCACAGGAGCCGACGCCTCGATCATCAGTCAGCACCCCCATCGTGTTCGTCAGGGAGAATAGCCATCGGATCTGCCACGAGCCTCACGATCGGAACGGAAGGTCCAATTGAGGACGGCCTCATCGATCGAGCAGGGAGCATCGTCATCGGCGGAGGAGCATCCGGGCACGACTTCAGGTTCGGGCCGGCCTGGGCCGAGATGCCGACCTGACGGAAGCAAGAGTCCCGTCGCTTCCTCTCGACACCTTCTCGCTGCACGGTCTTCGGTGACGGCCCTTGACGTTGTCGGCAGCGGGCGCGATTCTCGTCACATGGCGAGTGACCCGCGCTATGACGACTGGTCTGCCATCCTGGC
>PLIM01000031.1:905-8140 GCA_003139355.1 Acidimicrobiaceae bacterium
GCCTTGCCGTTCTATTCACTCGTGCTCGGGATTCCGATCAGTGCCATCGCCGGGGGTGACGGGCACGTGGCTGGCCTCGCGGTCGCCTGGGGTGGCATCGTCCTGGTGAACGTGGCAAGTGCTTGGCGTTCGCGCGAGCTACCTCTGTTCGTGGGTCGCCGTTTCAGGGCCGGGGGCTACGCACTCGAGACGCGCAACAGCCGGGTACCATGATGGCACCCGGCTGTCACTACAAGAACCTCGCCTGATGCCGCCGTCAGCAGGCGGCGACGTGCCTTGCCAGAGGCCCGGCTCTGCAGAGCGGACTGGCCACTGATCTCATTACTGTTCCGGCTTGCAGCGCTTGCACCCCTTCGTCGTGGGTTGTAAGTGGCGTCGCTGTCCTCCTTCTCGGTGAGGCCCGGCAGCCGGAGCTCATGAGTTGGACGCCGAGACCTCCTCAGCCCGCACGCGCGACCGCAGGGTCCTCAGCCAGGCGTCCGCTTCTGCCCGCTCAGCTGCTATCTGTTCTCGCCGCTCGGGCCCACGCTCCCCGAAGGTGGGGTAGGAGCCCAGGAACTTCACGGAGGCGAGCCTGCTGTGCAGCTCCTTCAAGCAGTCGCCGACGACCTCGTCACTCAAGTGGCCTTCGAACTCGATGACAAAGCAGTAGTCGCCGAGACCGAGTTTGGTCGGGCGCGACTCAACCTTGGTGAGGTTCAGGTTCCGGGCGGCGAACTGTCCCAGGATCTGGTGCAGGCTGCCAGGCCGGTCGGCCTGCTGGAAGCAGACAAGGGTCGTGCGGTCATGACCCGTCGGCGGTGACAAGACGTCTCGCGCCATCAACACGAAACGGGTCTGATTGCCCTCGTGGTCCTCCACACCCTGCGCAACGGTCTCGAGGCCATAGAGCCGCCCCGCCAACGCGGGGGCGATCGCTCCGGTCCCGTCGGGCGCGGCCTCGCCGACGAGCCGGGCCGCTTCGGCAGTCGAGGATGCGTGCACCAACTCAGCGCCACGCAGACGTTCGTGCAGGAACCGTCGGCATTGGGCGAGGGCGACGGGGATCGAGACAACTCTGCGAATGCCGGCAAGATCGGTGCCCGCAGGTGCAAGAAGATCGAGATGGATGTCGATCACGTGCTCCAGCTGAATGAACAGCTCCACGTCGAAGACGAGGTGATCTAAGGTCGCGGTGACCGTGCCCTCGATCGAGTTCTCGATCGGGACGAAGGCCGCGTCCACCTCGCGACGGTTTGCCGCGTCGAGCGCATCGGCAATCGTCGACATCGCGATCGACTCGGCTTTGGCCAGGCCGGGGATCGACAACAGTGCCTCTTCGCTGAATGTGCCCTCGGGCCCGAGAAAGGCGATCCGCTTCCAAGCCTGCGCCGGTGTGGCCATGAGGGCAGGATAGTGATACCCATGGACGAGCCAGAAATCNNCAAGTTCAGGCGGTTGCCGTTCACGGAGCTGGGTTTTGCGAAGGTCGATCATCACAGAGCCCTCCGCCAAGGGCTGCCTGAGGCCGTCTACGGGCCGGGCAAGACGCCGGCGCAGTGCGCAGCAATCGTCGCCGAGCTGCTCGCCTCCGATGGCGGAGGCCCGGTCCTTCTCACTCGAGCTGATCAATCGCAGGTTGCCGCGTCGCTCGAAGCCTCGCCCGGCGGGCACCCGACGCCCCTGGAGCCAGAGGCAGGCCGTCTCACCACGGTCGCTTGGCGACAGCAGCCGGACCGACCCGGGCGCGTGCTGGTCTGCACAGCCGGGACAGGCGACCTGCCGGTGGCCGAGGAATGCGCGGCAGTCCTTCGTGCGTTCGGCTTTCACCCGGCGCTGCTCGGCGACTGTGGGGTGGCGGGCGTGCATCGCCTCTTCGCGTCGATCGAGGACATCACCGATGCGGATGCAGTCGTCGTCGTGGCCGGGATGGAAGGAGCTCTGGCGAGCCTCGTGGCCGGCCTCACGCCAGCACCGGTCATCGCGGTGCCAACGAGCGTCGGCTATGGGGCCTCCCTGGAGGGAGTGACAGCATTGCTCGCCATGCACGCCTCGTGCGCGGCCGGGGTCGCGGTCGTAGGGATCGACAACGGTTTCGGTGCAGCGTGCGCCGTGAAGAGGTTGCTCAGATGACCGGCAAAGCCAACAAGCGCAACGGAGAAGCCGGCCGGAGCGGAGCGGCGACCGGAACCGGGAGCGGGGCTGGCGGGCGCATCGCCTGGTTTCACTGCTTCTCGGGCATCGCGGGGGACATGGCACTGGGCAGCCTCGTCGATGCCGGAGCCGATCCCCGGGAGCTCGAGCGCCTGCTCGATCGCCTTCCGATCGATGGATGGTCACTCGAGTTCGAGGCCGTGCTGCGGAACGGCATCGCTGCCACCCGGGCGGTCGTCAAGGTTCGCGACGACGCTGTCGTCAGGACGTTCCCGCACGTGATGGGCATCCTCGAGGAGGCTCGGCTGCCTGAACGAGTGCGCGACCGCGCCGCCGCGGCCTTCTCCCTTCTCGCAGCGGTCGAGGGGCGCCTCCACCGACGCCCGCCCTCACAGGTGCACTTCCACGAGCTCGGTGGTCATGACACGATCGTGGACATCGTCGGCACTGCCTTGGCCCTCGAGTTGCTCGAGGTGAGCATCGTCTCAGCGAGCCCGGTCGCCACCGGGCTCGGGATGGTCCGCAGCGCCCATGGCCTGCTGCCCAATCCCGCGCCGGCCGTCGTCGAGCTGCTCGAAGGGATCCCTACCCAGGGCCGCGACGTCAGCGTCGAGCTGACGACCCCGACGGGCGCCGCCATGCTGGCCGCTTGGGGCTCGACGTTCGGGCCGATGCCGGCGATGACGATTGAGGCGACCGGCTTCGGAGCCGGGTCGCGAGAGCTGGACGACCTGCCGAATTGCACCCAGGTCGTGATCGGGCTCCCGGCTGAGTCGGTCCGCACCTCATCCTTCGGCGAGGGCCAGCAGCTCGTCCAGCTCGAGGTGAATCTCGACGACGTGACCGGCGAGACCCTCGCCCACGCCGTCGCCGCGCTGCTCGACGACGGCGCGCTCGATACCTGGGTCACACCCGTGCTGATGAAGAAGGGCAGACCGGGCCACGTCCTGAACGTCCTTTGTGATCCGGTCCTCGTCGGTGATCTCCGCCATCGCCTGGAAGACGAAACGGGCAGTCTCGGAGTGCGCGCACACACCGTCGCGCGTTGGGCGGCGCGGCGCGAGCTGCTCGAGGTCGAGGTCGACGGCTATCGAGTACGGGTGAAGGTCAGCCCCGGTCGAGTCAAAGTCGAGCATGCCGACGCCGCCCGAGTCGCCGGACAGACGGGTCGCCCCCTCCGCGAGGTCGCAGCCCGCGCCGAGGCCGCTTGGCGTCAGCAGGCCGACATACCCGAGCTGCCGCCGCGTCGCGACCCGGGTCCAGGTGGACCGATCACCCCGATGCGACCTTGATCTTCACCTCGTCGATCTGACCCACGCCCTTCGGCGGGCTCGTGACAGGCTCGCCCGGGAAGCTGCCGGTACCGATCGACGCCCAGAGCGTGTACGCGCCGCCCGCGACGACCGCTAGCGGCCGCAGGGTCACTTCGATCGACGCCGCCGGCGCGAGACGACCGATGCGCACAACCGTTGAGCGGGTCCGTGCGCTAGAGCTGGGGTGGCGGCCAGTCGATGGTCCGGGAACGACCGAGGCCGCGGCCCAGATGCCCGAGATCTGGACGTTGCCCGTGTTCGCGACCACTAGGACGACAGAGACCCGCTGGGTCGGAGGCAGGACCGAGGTTGAGCCCAGAGGCGGGAGCTGCAGCGTCGTGGTAGTGGAGGACGTGGACGTCGTCGTGGATGAAGTCGTCGTCGATGAAGTCGTCGCGCCCGGAATCGTGGTGGACGTCGTCGTGGAGGTGGAAGTGGTCGTGGAAGTC
This sequence comes from Acidimicrobiaceae bacterium, assembly GCA_003139355.1. Classification (GTDB taxonomy): domain Bacteria; phylum Actinomycetota; class Acidimicrobiia; order Acidimicrobiales; family Bog-793; genus Fen-455. Next base: position 4,801 of record PLIM01000031.1, read on the forward strand.
GTCGTCGTGAAGATGGTGGTCGTCGTCGGCAAGCCGGTAATCCGCACCACCGGGGGCTGCACGGTGACCGCGACGATCACGAGGTCCTCGTGGATCTGCAGCTCGGGCATGCTGGACAGCTGCGCGACCCAAGTCGTGACCGACGCCTTGCTCCATGACGCCGGCTGGGTTACCCACCTCGAGGCCGGGAGACGCCCTCGGCCACTGGAGCGCGGCAGGGAGAGCACGAAGCTGCGGTAGTCCCGGTCACTGAGTGTCAGGTCCTTGCCCGCCTGGACGATGAGGGCCGCAGCCCTTGCGCGAGCCTGCACGACCCGAGCACCGAGGGCCGGACGACCAGATCCACCGTCGGACGAACTGCCGGAGTTCGGAGACAAGCTCGCCGGCCCGATCGCGAACGCGATGGCTCCCGTGAGGGTTCGTGCAGCTCCCGCCCGGGCTGCGAGCGTGGCCTGGAGCAGCTGCTCTGACCGAAGTGTGGGCGCTGGAACGCCCAGGGTGCCCAGCTGCGCCAGATTCTCCGAGGTTCCTGCGACAAGGCGGCCGAGGGCTCCCTCGAGGCCTGTCCGGTCAAGCGAGGCTGTGCTGTTGCGCACTAGGTGCACCGTCGAAGCAAGCATCGTCGATTCGTCGATGACGGGGACGACCTCGGCGACGTAGCTCTGGGCCGCGACACGGCCGGCACGGCCCCGGGAATCGACCACGTCGGCGACGACCTCGGCGACCACGACGGCGAACACGACCACCGCGACCATCACGACCACGATGCGTTTGCTCGACCGGCGCGCGGACGGGAAGCTCCCCCGTCGCCAGCCTGTGGTCATCGCCGAAGAAGCTAGCCCTTGTGCTGGCGGTAACCAGGAAGTCTCAGCCGACGGCGCACGAACACGAGCTCACCCGTGCCAATATCGACGGTGCCCGAGGCCGGAGCGCGGCGATCGGCCGCACGCCCGGACCGGATCACTCCCCGGCAGCGCCTCTGTTCACACTCACTTGGTTCTTGGTCGATCGCCAGTTGACCATCGGCAGGATGGCATCGAATTCCACACGGTCCTTGTGACGCTTGGCAGTCTCTATGAGCACCTCGATCGTGGCGTCCTCGAGGAGGTGAGGCTTGAGCCCAAGGGCCGGCAACTTCGTCGTCACGGCGTTGTAATAGTGGTCTTCCTTCTCGACGCGCGGGTCAGGAACGCTGTCTATCTTGACATCGCCGCCGGCAACCTTCGCGGTCCACTCTGCAAGTGTGTTCACCGAGAAGGACTCAGTGAACTGGTTGAACACTCGGTACTCGCCGGCTTCTGGCGGATTGTTGCATGCCAGTTCGACACAGGCGAGCGTGTCGCGAATGTCCAACATGCCTCGCGTCTGGCCGCCCTTTCCGTAAACGGTGAGCGGGTAGCCGACCGCCGCCTGAACCGCGAAACGGTTCAGCACCGTCCCGAACACGCCGTCGTAATCGAAGCGGGTCCGCAAGTCTCGGTGCATCATCGTCTCGGGAGTCTCCTGGCCGTACACGACCCCTTGGTTGAGATCGGTAGACCGAAGGCCCCAGATGCGGCAGGCAAAGTAAATGTTGTGGCTGTCGTGAACTTTCGACAAATGGTAAAAGGAGCCGGGCTGCTTCGGGTAGGGCAGCACGTCGGTACGGCCTTTGTGGGTGATCTCGAGGAAGCCCTCTTCGATGTCGATGTTCGGCGTTCCGTACTCGCCCATCGTGCCGAGCTTGACGAGATGGATCGTGGGATCGATCTCGGCGATCGCGTAGACCAGGTTCAAAGTGCCGACGACGTTGTTCACCTGGGTGTAGACCGCGTGCTTACGGTCGATCATCGAGTAAGGAGCAGATCGCTGCTCCGCGAAGTGGACAATTGCCTCGGGGGCGAATTCGCGGATGGTCTGCTCGACGAACACGTCGTCGGTGAGGTCGCCGATGAACGGCTGGACGACGCGGCCCGAGACCTCCTTCCAGGTCGTGATCCGCCTCTGCAGCTGCCGGATGGGCACGAGACTGTCGACGCCCATCTCGCTGTCGTACAGGCGTCGGGCGAAATTGTCGACAACGCCCACGTCGTGATTGCGCGCGGACAGGTGCAGCGCGGTCGGCCAGCCAAGGTAGCCGTCGCCACCGAGTACGAGAATCCTCATCGGTCTTTCTTCTCCTTGTCGATCGCGGATCGCTACGCTGCCCAGTTGGCGTAGTGGCTTGAGGGCTCCTGGCCTTCGACCACGACACATGGCGATCTGAGAAACCCAAGCCCAACTCTCGAGATGCCGGGACGCGACCCAAAGAAAGGCCGGAAAAGAGTTTATCCAAGCCAGCCACCGCAGTGCCAGTTTGGTGGATACCCTTGGGCTCTTGGCAGCTCGCCACCCGGGCGAGCGGTCAGATCGGGCTTCGGGAGTCCCTGCAGTGGACAAACGGTTGTATCTCGATGTCAACCGCTTCGCCACGCGAACAGCGTGGGCCCATGGGGTGATCACGTTCCTGGGCCGCCCTTCAGCACTCTTGATCCTCGCCTTCCTGCTCCTCGTCGCCCTGGCTCGCGCCCGAGTGGCCGGCTTCGGAGGAACCGACCTTGACCAGATCGCGGCACTTGCGTGGGTCGCCGTCGGCACCGGACTGGCCTACGCAGTGTCATTGCCGATCGTGCACCTTGTCGGACGTGCCCGGCCCTTTGTCGCGATGCCGCAGGCGACGGTGCTGATAACGCGACCGACCGGGTTCAGCTTCCCGAGCGAGCACGCCGTGGTCGCAGGCGCCTTCGCTGCAGGGCTCTGGCTGAGCCGGGCCCGGCTGACGGCCGCTATCGCGACACTGACCGCGATCCTCGTCGCCTTTGCGGTCGTCTACACCGGTACGGCATACCCCGGCGACGCAGCTGCCGGTCTGGTGCTCGGAACGCTCGTGAGCCTTGCGATCTATCCCCTCATGATCGGGTCGCTACGAAACCTGGCGCGTGCGGTCGCACGATCGCCTTTCAAGGTCCTCGTCGGAGGCGGCAGGCATCGAGGGCCAATCGGTCCAGGCCCGGCTGCCCACCCGGAGCTGGTCGGCGAGAGTGGCGCCGTTCGCGTCCTGCCGCCTGAGGAGAGCGGCGCCGTTCGCATCCTGCCGCCTGAGGAGACCGGTGCCGTTCGCATCCTGCCGCCTGACAAGACGGGAACCGGATCCGGTGCCGATACTGAACGCACCTGAACCCAGGCTGGTCATCGACGACTCTCGGCGCGAAGCTCGCGACAAGGCCGGTGTGGCGCAGATGGAAGCGCAGGCGACTTGTAATCGTCAGGTCGTGGGTTCGAGTCCCACCACCGGCTCCAAGGAGATTTTCACGTTTGAGCT
>PLIM01000071.1 GCA_003139355.1 Acidimicrobiaceae bacterium
CTCTCGGCGGTGACGAGGGTTGACGTAAAGGGTCCCCTCCGAGGTGGCCGCAAGCACTCCGACACCGAGGTCGATCCCGATCGCCTTGCCCGTGGGAGCGAGCTCGGCCTTGGGCACGCCAGCGCAGAACACCGTGGCCTCGAGATGCCGGCCTCTCCGGCGAACTGTGAGCGTCTTCGGCGTTCCGCGAAGCGGTCTGTGGATGTTGAGCTTCACATGGCCGACGCCCTGGATGTAGAGGCGACGAGACCCCTCTTCGAACTTCCAACCGTTCAGGTAGCACCACGAGAGCGAGTCCCAGCGCGAGGCCGACTTGAAGCGTGGGTAACCCGGGGCCGCCTGGCCGGCCTTGACCCTGCGAAAGTACCCCTGAAAGGCCTCGTCGAGACGTGTGAGTGTGCCCCGACAGACCGTGACACCGAAGGGCCCGAACTCGGGCTGCAGTTCGCGAAGACCTGTCAGGGTCCTGAACTGGTCGTACTTGGAAGGGACCTTCTTGGTGCTGATGCCGCGCCTTAGCCACTCATAGGTCATGCGACGCTCTTGGAGGGCCGCGTTGTAGAGCTCGCACTGCAGCAGCATCGATCGCCTGAGTGCCTGGCACTGCTTGACCGTCGGCTCGAGCCGGTAGGTGAAGGCTCGGTGCATATTACGAACACTAGTTCGTAGGTGTGACATCTGATCGAGAGCGCCAAAGGTCCTCGAGAAAGCTTGCAGAGCGCCGGATGCCTGTCGCCAGGGTTGCCTCTCTGCGCGCAGCCTTGCGGTGGGCCCTAACGACGGTGTCGGTCTCGAAGACCGTGCTGGTGGCACCTCGTTTGGCGAGCTCGTACGCGGCGGTCAAGCCGGCCGGGCCCGCGCCGACGATGACGACTGCACCGGGCCCACTGCCCTCGCGACCAGGCGCGTCAACTCCCGAATCGTCCGCTGCTGTCATCGTGGCGTCATCATCGCATGGCAGCAGTCCGAGCCGGCTCGCTGGTCTGCGAGCTCACCGAGCGTCAGGGTACATAGATACCGAGAAAAGTGAGTATCGCGTAGGTGAGGAGCATCGAGCCCGAGAGCCCGATCACCACGAAGTAGGCCTTACGGCCCCTCGTGAGCATCGCTGCGGCGATCGCGAAAGGAAAGCAACCGAGCCCATGCCGCTCGAGAGAGTCGAGGTTCGAACCTGACAGCACCACCACGAGCGTCGCCACCGCGTAACACCCATAGGCAGCGGGGAGCTTCCAGAGGATGAACGCTGCGAGCAGGATCAGCAACACCGCCCAAAAGGCGTGCTCCGCGGTTCCGACGTGCGTACCGTGCAGCAGGTCACGCATGTCGCGCGCAAAGGTCACGAGCGGATCGGTGATCGCACCCCGGTGCGGTACTGAGAACTGCTCGCGCAACGGGAGCAGGAAGCTCCCGACTACCTCCTGGGCCCAGCCGAGATACGCCGCCGCGCCGGCCGGGGCCGCGAGCACTGCGCCGACGCCGGTGATGCGCTCACGGCCGGATAGCGAGCGCCAGCCCGCCGCCATCTCGATCGCTGCCGGGATCGCCAACAGCATCGCGAAGGGCCCGCACAGCCCGGCCAGGAACGCGACGCAGGTCGCAAGCCCGTAGCGGTGCTCTCTAAAGCCCAGGAAAGCGACCAGCGAGGTCAGGATCAGGAGCGACTCCGCGTACCCCATCACGAGCACGAAGGCCGGCGGTGCGAGGGCGAGCAACCACACTGCCCGGCGAGCACACGCTTGGTCGCCGAGCTCGAACATGACGAGGCGGTAGAGCACGACCAAGGCCGCCAAGCAAGCGATGTTCGCCACGATGATCAATGACAACCCGGCCGTCATTCCGGGCAGCGCCCGGAATGATCTCGCCAACACAGGCAGCAACGGGAAGAAACGCAACGCACCGTTGCCCAGGCCCGCGTAGCCATGGGCGGTGATCCTCTCGTACCAGCCGGCATCCCAGCCGAGCAGGCCGGCATGACTGGAGGCGCGCGGCGCCGAGCCCAACCGGAGGTCGCTCACAGCGAAACGGGCGGCGCCGAGCCCAAGCAGCACGATCGCTCTTGACGCGAGGAACGGGAGGGCGGACGCTCGTAGTGCTGGAGACACGACCGCCCACTGCGCTCTGGCAGTGCCGGGGCTGATCGTCCGCCCGCTCACGATGGCGCGTAACGATAGAGGCTCTCGCCCTCGAAGATCTCGAACGGCGTGTCGGAGGCTCGCTCGCCCACGACCTCTTGCCGGACTCGACTCGCGGCAAACTCGTTGGCGATGAGCACCGCCCCAGCTGCCGGCGCGACGACGGTCTGCCGGAGGGTTCTACGCGGCGGGCGGCTGCGAGTCCCGATGCTCTCTGCGTGCGGCGGCGGCACCTCGGGTGACCGCACCGGCGCATTCACCGGGTGCATCGATCGCATGGTAGCCGCGGCCCTCCATCCTCAAGCGGCTGTGAGGATGTCCCAAGCAACCTTCCAGACGCCACTGCAGAGCGGCAGCTGCCCACCCGGCCGACCGAACCGGGACTTGTGACGTGCCTACTCCGCGGGTGCCTCGTCGGACGGAGCCGGGGCTTCAGGCTCGGCGGGCACCTCTGGCGCTGAATC
>PLIM01000151.1 GCA_003139355.1 Acidimicrobiaceae bacterium
GCGAGACCTGTGCGCGTCACACGTTCATGACCGCTGGGAGCCGAACCTAATCCGCGGTGCCGTCCTGCCAACACGAGCTCTCGGTGGGCTTAGCGCGCGGGTGAGTGGGCCCCCTACGGTCCGTGACAGATCACCGAGTGCCGCCTTGAGCCTCAAAGCCGAGTCAGGACAAGGGATATCTAGCGATCTCGGGGTTTAGTGACCCACAGAAACCCCAGGAGAACCATGACCGTTGACACCGAAGCGAAATCCCGAAGGCGCTCGACAAAGTGCGCCCCGAGACAGTTCTGTTCGAAGCTCTCTGTGGGCTGGTTCCCGGCGCGTCTCTTTTACCGTGCTGAAGAAGGTCACGTACCCGGGGTTGTCTGGAGCAGGCGTCGACTGCGGGACGCCATCGTTACGGCCAACCTGATGTGCGAGAACATGCCTGACCTAGGTGACTGTCCTTTTCGGTTCACGTCGTACCCATCGCAGTGCCTTCGGATCCCACCGACCGGTGGCGGTTCCGTCGAGAATCGGATCAAGGTAAGGGCGCACGATTCCGAGCGCTTCGTCGAGCGTGTGCGCAACCGGCAGAAGCGAGCGACCGGCCTCGCTCGCGTAGCCCGTCTGCCACAGCAGGCGGTCCGGCACATCGAAGTGTCCCGGGAAGCTGATGCCTCGTCGTTTCGCCTCCGACTTCAGGGCCGTCCTCTGGAGTTCAGCGTCCACTGACGTCTCGGTGACGATAGCGACGAGGTCCACAAGGTCCTTGAAGCGGGTGGACGCGCGGTCGCCTTCCCCGTGACGCTCGATGATCGCTGCCACCTTGTCGGCCACATGATCGACAAGTGGGTAGACGCGGTAACCATGCTGTTCAACGTCGGGCATCGCTACGCGCGCCAGCGCCGGCATCTCCTCGGGCGCGCCGGTCATGTGGAGATCGGTCCCACCAGGTCGACGTGGAACTGAGCCCACTCCGTCGCTCCCACGAAGGCCGTTACCGGCACGCGAACGCCGGTCCCACCGTCTGACACCGCTCGTGCTGGGCCGAGATCGAAGCGAAACCAGTCTCCAATGTCGAGGACTGCCGCCTGGCGGAGGTCTGCTTCCGCGACCTCGCGGGCGGCCTTTCGGTAAATGTCAACATCGATGGTGGCTCGAACAGCCAGATCGCGCGCCAAGAGCGCGGTCGCACCCTTGACGACCCAGCTGTCGTCGACCAGGTAGAGGCGTTCAAGAAGCCGGTCGTACGCCATCTGACGTTGGAGTTGTTGAAGGCTCCACCGACTCGTGTCGGCCATTGTCTTGAGTTTGTCGGTGAGCGCGCGTCGGAACGCAACGGGGCTTGTGTATGAACTCCTGCACTCGGTCATGTCGGCGACCCAGGCCGCGGCAGCGAGGCGGCGGGTGCCTGGTCGGCGTTCCGACGCATCATCGATTCGCGAGCTTCTCTCATCCACTGCGGCGTTTCCTTGTCACCGACGAGGTCGAGCAGCCACTGAAGCAGTGCCAGTCCGTCGTTTCGTCGAAGCCCGAATCGCCCGGAATGCGGCGAGAGACTCTGGGCGAATGTCCCGGGGTAGTCGAAGACAGGACGAATGGCGTCGGCGACGATCTGCGCGACGGCTGCCGGATCCTCATGGTCGTACAGCAGATCGGAGGCGATCCGCGCCGGGCGAGTCACCGGCAGCCCTCGCAGCTGGATCCATTCCCGATCATCCAGGCGACGCCGATGCAGCCGGACATCAGACCGCTTGGTCTGTTTGCGGTGTTGGACAGTGAACTCGTGCTGGTCCGCGGGAAGGTGGCCGATCCCATACAGGGCAGCCGCCGACCTATGGGAAACAACACCCTCGGCTGCCTTACGTTTCCACGCTTGCACCTCGGGGGCGAGTTGGAGCCAAGCCGCGCGCAGCTCAAGGTGATCTGGTGTGGGAGCCCCCTCCAGGTGATAGACACCGTGGGCCACCCGCTCGAGCGTCGACTCCGGAGCGGTCAGCCGTTCGACCGTGGTCTGAGGCACCGCTGCAACTACCAGCTGCCTTCGAGTGACGAGACCCCACTGCTCTTCGGCGATCTCTGCAATCCGCGTCATAGTTGTCCTGCGTTTCACTACTGCAATATACCCCATTATCAGCGGGTATTGAAGTAGTGGTCCAGAGTAAGTACTGCTATAGCCCCTGAAAACGGGGTATATAGCAGTATTACACTGAGCCAGCCCGTTTCCAGTACCTCAGCCGACCTCAGAACCGGGGCGGTCCAGAATCGAATGCGTTCGGCGCCTCAGCGGTACGTCATGTGGCCATCGGGTTTCAGGAGCCCGAAGGTCGGGCACAAAGAAATCCATCCCTACTTTTGCCCTACTTTTGTCTCGCGAGCCGCTAATTGATCGTGCCTGCCCTCTTGTGGTGCCGCGGAGAAAGCCCTAGTAGAGCCGTAATTCAAGCCGACTGGAGCCGGCTCGAACAGACCCCAGAGAAGCCTCGGAGATGACTCACTGTCTAATCAGGCGAACCGCGGTCAGCTCGCGGTGCGGTGGCACCGCTGCCCGACTAGAAGCCCTCAGCGTTCCCGATCACGGCGGCAGCCAATAGCGACGACCCCTTGACAGTTATTACATCGCGATATATCGTTATACAACGTGAGCGGTCGGCAGATCAGCTACACGAACTTTCCGGATCGGCCATCCGGCCGGTCCGGAACGAGAATTCAAGGAGAACAACCTGATGTATGGACACAAGAGATTCGACGACACCAACGCCAGCCCCGAAGGAGGACCGGGTTTCCCCGGTCGCCGTGACCGGTACGACCGCCTCGGCGGTGCCCCCCGAGGACGGGTGGGCGGCCGCGGCAGAGGATGGGAGGACGCCTTCGGCTTCGGAGGCGGGCGCCACGGGGCCTTCGGCCCGGGATTCGGGCCCCCGATGTTCGGACGGGGCCTGAAGCGGGAACGGGGGGACGTGCGAGCGGCCATCCTCGCCCTGCTGGCCGAGGAGCCGATGCACGGCTACCAGATCATCACCGAGCTCACCGAGCGCAGTGGTGGCGTCTGGAGCCCCAGCCCCGGCTCGGTCTACCCCACCCTCCAGGCTCTGGAGGACCAGGGACTGGTCACAGCAGACAAGAGTGAGGGCCGCAGGGTCTTCAGCCTGACTGCCGAGGGCCGCGCGGCAGCGGAGGAGGTCGCTGACGGCCCGGCGCCGTGGGAGCGAGCGGCCCGGGGAGCCGACCGCTCCCTGCTCGACCTGCGGGGCCTCATGGTCGAGGTCGCCTCGGCCACCATGCAGGTGGGCCGCTCCGGCAGCGAGAGCCAGGTGAAGGCGGTCGGCGAGATTCTCGCAGATACCCGCCGGCGCATCTACCTGGTGCTGGCGGACGGCGCCCCGGCCACCGACGACACCGAGGCCGAGTCCACTTCGTGAGTCCGGACGCCGATCGGCTGGCCAAGCAGCGGCGGGCCGCCGCTCACCGGATCGTCCGGTGAGCGGTGCTCGGCCCCGGCCGGTACCTAGATCCCCGTCATCGACACGCCCAGCGCGAGGGAAGCGGGACTGCATCGACGTCTGCCCCACCCAAAGTTTGGAGCCACAACATGACCACTCGAACTCCCCAAGCCGAACGATCGAGCTCCAGCGCCGACCAAGCTGGGCGCGACAGCTCCCTTTCTGACACCGTGGCCGTTGAGGCGCGCGGCCTGACGAAGCTGTTCGGCACCAATCGCGCCGTGGACAACATCGACCTCACCGTCATGGAAGGTGAGATATTCGGGGTGCTCGGCCCGAACGGCGCCGGCAAGACGACGATGCTGAACATGTTGGCGACGCTGTTGCCGATTGATGGCGGCGAGGCGAGGATCTTCGGCCACGACGTCCGCAGTGAAGGCCACGCTGTGCGGCAACTGATCGGCGTCACTAGTCAGTTCGCGTCGGTCGACGAGAACCTGACGGCCCGTGAGAACCTCTGGCTGTTTGGTCGCCTTCAGGGTCTGTCCTCCAAGAGGGCCCACAGCATCGGCGACGACCTGCTCGCGCAGTTCGACCTCACGGAGGCCGCTCACCGACCCATCTCCCAGTTCTCCGGCGGCATGCGGCGCCGCCTTGATCTCGCGGCCAGCCTGATCACCAGACCCGCACTGATCTTCCTCGATGAGCCCACGACCGGTCTCGACCCCCGGAATCGCAGCCAGATGTGGGACACGATCCGCGACCTGGTCGCTGAGGGATCGACCATCATGTTGACCACTCAGTACCTCGACGAAGCGGACGCACTCGCCGGGCGGATCGCCGTCATCGATCGCGGTCGGAAGGTCGCCGAGGGCACTCCGAGTCAGCTCAAGACCCAAATCGGCACATCGAGCCTCCGTGTCCAGATGGCCGAGGGCGCCGACACGGCAAAGGCGGTCGCACTGGCTGCGGAACTGACCCGTGTCACACCGATCGTTTCCCCAACCGGCTCAGGATTCAGCCTCACGCTGAGCGACGCCAACCAGGCTGCCGACGTCCTCATCGCGCTGCGGAACCACCAGCTCGATATCACGAGCACCACCATCGAACAACCGAGCCTCGACGAGGTGTTTTTCGCCCTGACCGGCCACACGAGTGAAACCCGTCTCCCTGAAACCGAGGTGAGCCAATCATGACCGCAACCATCACCAACCCAATCACCACGGGCCGACCGGTCGCACGCACCGTCCAAGCGTCAGTACCCGTGTGCGACGCGCTCACCCAGATCACGACGCTGGCATGGCGCGCCCTCATAAAGATGAGTCGCAATCCCGAACAGCTCGTCGACGTCACCGCGATGCCCGTGTTGTTCACCGTGATGTTCGGGCTCATGTTCGGCGGGGCCGTCTCCGGCAGCACTGCCCACTACCTGCCGACCCTCATCCCGGGCATCATCGCCATGACCACCATCACCGCGTGCGTAGCCGCCGGCATCCAACTCCGAGATGACATGGACAAAGGCGTGTTCGACCGCTTCCGGTCGCTGCCCATCGCCCGGATCGCCCCGCTCGCCGGACCGATGATGGCCGACCTCGCCCGCTATGCCATTGCGGCCGGCATCACCCTGACCGTGGGCGTAGTCATGGGCTACCGCCCCGGTGGTGGTGTTCCCGGCGTGCTCGCCGGAGTGGTGCTTGCCGTCATCACCGGCTGGTCCATCGCCTGGATCTTCCTTTGGATCGGCACCAGAGCCAGGAGCGCCGGCGCCGTCCAGGGGATGTCCATGATGATCATGTTCCCTTTGGCCTTCCTCTCCAACGCGTTCGTTCCCGTCGACAGCCTTCCGGGATGGCTCCAGGTCGTGACGCGGGTCAATCCCGTCTCTCATGTCGTCTCGGCGTTGCGTGACCTGATGAACGACGGCGCCGTGACTGCTCAGGTCGGATGGGCTCTACTCGGATGTGCCACGGTCGCCGCATTCTTCATCCCACTTACCGTTCGCTCGTACTCCAGGCGGGTTTGACCAGCCCGGCGTTGCTCCCGCCCCAGGGCCACAGCCCGATGATCAACTCGAAGGTCGGCCGGTACTAGCGACCCGCCTTGACTGCTGGCTGATCGACACCTCACCGATGGGGTGGACAGGATCTTGGACCGACTGAGCGAGCTTTGCGAGGTCAGTCCGTCAGCCCAGGCGGTTGACTGCCACGAGAAGGTCATCGGCGAGAATCGCCACCTGCCGCGCAACGGTTTCGGGCTCGCCAATACCTTCTTCGGCACGTCCGGCCATTACCGGACCTATCGAGTCTGGCCCGGAAGCGCCCAAATTTGATCCGTAGTCGCATCGCGGCCGTCCAGCCAGTGCGCTGCCGTTCGCCTCCGTAGCCTGGACTTGGCCCTGTGCATCGCACCCTCCAGGTGGTCTCGCCCTGTCCGTACAGTCTTGGCCCGTGGGTTAGCACAGGATCAGCAGTTGAAGGTCAGCGAGACTGCGAGATCACTCTCCGTCGTTCCAGGGAAATCAGCTGTTGCGCAGTGCTCTACCAGGCCCCTACCAGCCCCCTACCAGCTTGGGTGGGCAAGATGGGCTCGGCCCCAACGGCCACCAACGGTGAGAGGAAGAACATGAGTAACGAAGAACAGGAGAATTGCGAGAACCCAGGCGGAGGTCAGCTTCGCCGGAGCCTCCTCTCAAGTCGGTGGTTCCGCGTCCTGGGCGCGTCGGCACTCCTTGTCGGGTTCGCGGCTGGTGGATTTGGCATCGCCAGTGCGACGACAAGCTCTGGAGGAACTTCGACTGCGGGCGCAGCGAGATCCGTATCAGGGTGGGGTCACCAAACAGGCCAGCTACGCGGCCGTCATTCGCCCCCCGCTGCGGCCGGCAAGGTTGAGTCAGTCACGGCTGGGTCGGTCAGCGGGACCGGCACCTTCACCGTGAAAGGGCGCGACGGCAAGACCGTCACCGTCGAGGTGAGCTCCTCGACGACCTACAAGGACCCGGGAGTCACTTCGCCGAGCTTCGCCAATGTCACCACCGGTGAGATGGTCAGCGTCGAAGGCACGACGGCCTCCTCTGGCGTAGTCACCGCCACGAGCGTCTTCATCGGCTTCGGCGGCGGCATGGGCCATGACCACGGACACCGCGGTGGATTCGCTACGGGATGGGGTGGCTAGCCGGTCGAGATGTTGCCCCCTTGCGGCCGAGCGTTCGCAAGGGGGCATTGAACGGTCCGGCGGGATACGCGCACTGAGAGCAATAAGGGCGCGCGAGCGACATCCAGAACTGCTCTGCGAGCCCGAGACAGATCGTCGCCCATGGGACGATTGCTAGCTGGCGCTTTCCTCCCCGCTGTAGCGCAACGCCTACCCGGTCGGGTGATCGATGTCCACCCCTGGCAAGTCCTGTACCTCTTGCTTCGAGATCTTTAGCTGGATGCCGTTGTCGGTCCCGGTCACAACGCTGATGGGGATGGCCACTTCCTTGCGGCCCCAGAGGTGCCCCTCCTGGAGGAGCACGTGGGTCACGCGGTGACTGCCAGGGTCAATGACGAGGCCCTGGACTCGCCCGATATCGCCGTCTGTGGCGTGGACTTGCTCGCCACGGCGCACGGCCACCTCGCCTAAGGGGAGGGTGTCGTAGGTGACAGGCGGCGAAGCGTTCCCAATGCCAAGGCTCATGGCACTTCCCGTGGTCATGCCAACCCTCATGCCCATGCTCCCGCCCAGGCCGTAGTAGGGCCAGGAGAGCGCCTGTCCCGGGCCGTAGCCTGCGTAGCCTCCCCTTCCGGGGAGGAAGCGTGTCTCTTCGGCATGGTCGAGCTTGTCGAACTCCGCCANNACGGGGTCGACGACCACGCGGCTCACCTCGCCGCAGATCCCGTCGCTACAGCTGGCTTCGACTCCGATCGTGAACTGCGTGGTCTCCGACATAGCCATCCTCCTCATGTCCCTGGGTCCTTCGGCGTCGGTCGGACACAGATGGCGTGCGGAAGGATACGACCAGGCTTGCTCCGAGTTTACCGAGGACGAGACGGCCTGAATCGTGCACAGCGACTGCTGTTCAGTCGCGCCGTCGGTGCGGGCAACCGGGTGCGGCAAGTGAACAACATCGCCTACCGGGCGGCCTTCGCAGAGTGCGCGACCGGTCAGTCCGAGGGATGCTCTGGCGGTGTCGACGAGCGGGCATCGACGACGGCACGCCTGAGTCTCTCCCTGCGATCGCTAGCTCGTATGCCGCCACCCGCAAGTGATAGGTACGAGCCCGCCCCTGCGGGGATGGGTAGCCAGAAGTTGACGAGCCGGTAGCCGAGCACCGCGACGATGGCGATTGCGCGCGTGGTACCGAATCCCACCAAGCTCGGCACGAGCACCCCTTCGACGAGTCCCAGGCCACCCGGGGTCACCGGTACGGCCGTGAGCACTTAAGCGAGGCCGTAGGTGACGAGCAGACCGTCTGGGTCTTCGATCTTGCCGAAGGCGGCAAGAAAGGGGACGGCGATGCCGCATCCAACGGCCAGTTGGCCGCGGCCCACAGCGCCGCCCGGCGCAACAGAAAGTGATCGGCGGCCGTGACACGGATCCTTGCCACCACCTGGTGCGCGAGGCGGTCGGCGGTGTCGGCGGCACTCTGCTCGAGGAACGGCAACCCGGGTCACGAGGTTCCTCAGGGTGACAGCCGCTCGCTCCTCGCCCTTGGTGAGAAGCAGCACCAGCGTCGCGAAGGCGGCCAACAGCAAAGCACCGACGAGCGCAGCAGTTGCGTAGATCGGGTTGAACCCGGTCAAAGGAATCGAGACGATCAGGGCCAGCCACAAGATGGCGTTCAACACCAGCACCGAGCCGATCGCCTGGATGGCGAGCGCAAGGCCGGCATCGTCACCGCTCACCCCTTCGTTGGTCAGCGGGCGGTACCCGAGGCCGTCTCCGCCTGCGGTGCCTCCCGGCAGCACATGACTGATGGCGAGCGTCGACAGGTCGATCCTCCAGATCCGCGAGAAGCGGCTCGCTCGTGGTGGCAGAACCGCTTTGGTCAGCTCGGCGTAGCTCGCCAGGCTTGCCACCTCGAGCAGGACCCCGAGCATGACGAATCCGATGTTCACCCGTCTCAGCAGCTGCAAGGAATGGCCCAATCCGGCGATCTTGGGGAGCACCAGGTACTCGACCACCAAGACGAGCAAGATGAACAGGCTTCCGCGCCGGAACGGGTGCTTGCTCACCAGCCGGCGCCACAGCGGAGGCGGCTTCGGCTCGTGCTGCCCGCAGGGCTGCTCGGTCATCTGCACCCACCTGCCCGATCGGCAAGCATTGGCCTTCAGTCGTTACGACAAAGCTATGAGCATCGCACCTTGTCGTGACGCGCCAACAGGAAGTTGGGCGGGAGCATTGTCCGAATGATGCTCAGAGAATGCCCAATCGCCGAAACACAGGCACTTTGATGAAGTCCAAGAAGAAGCCGAAGAGCACGGCCGCTGCGAAGACCGTGACAGCGACGGCGACGGAAATCGCCTGCATTTCGATCCCCCGGAGGGCAAGCACAGAGATGATCATGATGTCTGCCACCGTTGCGACGATCATCCACGTGCTCGGGAGTGATCTCCAGAGGTGCCGTCGCTCCCGGACGCAGTAGAGGATCGCCTCGCCGCCGAAGATGAGGGTAACTGCGGCGAGGGTTTGGAGCCGGCCGACGCTCAGCCCGAGAGAGTATTTCCCGATCAGCAGCGTCCCGGTACAGAAGGCCAGGAAGCAAAGGCCCATCACTACCCCAGCCTTGGTGAGCTTGGCGATCTGCCACACGCTGGGGGCCGACGACGGCCGGACATTGTCGGTGGTCACCGACATTCCGAGGAAGTCACCGGTGATCATGATGATCACCATGAGCATGGGGGTCAGGATGGCGTGTCCCGTGATGACGAGTCCAATGGTGATGAAGATCACGTTTGTGATCTTCTTTGTGAAGGAATTGAGCGTGTAGGTCAGGATGCGCTGGTAGGTGAGTCTTCCCTCTCTCACGCCTGCGACGACGCCACTGAGCCCAGCTGTGGTGAGAACGATCCCGGCGGCTGACTTGGCCACGTCGGTCGCGGTGGAGACGGCTATCCCCATCTGGGCTTGGCGGAGCGCTGGTGCGTCGTTGGCGCCGTCGCCGCACATCCCGACGGTGTGGCCGGACTTCTGGAAGCTCTTGACCAGGTCGTACTTCCCCTCAGGGAAGATGCCGGCAAAAATGGCGAAGTCCTCGGGACGAACGTCTTTCGGCAATGGTCCAGCCGGGCAGACTTTCCCTTCCAACCCGACGGCGTGAGCGACGATCCCGGCAGTAGTGGCCGCGTCGCCGGTCGCCATCACCGTGCGCACTCCCATGCTTGCTAGCTCGGAGATGAGCTCAGCTGAGTCAGAGCGAGGCGGATCACTCAGCGCGATCAGCCCTATCAAGGTCATGGGACCGCCACTCGGCCCCTCAGCAACCGCCAGGACTCGCAAGCCGCGTCCTTCGAGCTCTTTGACAGTGGCCGATCCTGACGCCGATGGTTTGGCCAAGGCGATAACTGTGTCGAACGCGCCCTTGACGATCCGCACGCTCTTACCGTCGCCATCTGTGATCGTCGCTTCCGACAGCTTCTTCGTCGGGTCGAACGGGATGAACTGAGCCAGCGCGGGCGGGCTCTTCATCCCGTGCTGCAACCCCATCTCACGGATAGCACCATCCACCGGATCCTGACCACCCTCGTCACTTGCCAGCGTGGCGTAGGTCAGGACGTGAGCTTCGTCATAGACGGACATCGGTTGCACGCTGTCCACAGACAATTTGTTCCTGGTCAGGGTGCCCGTCTTGTCAACACACAGGACATCGACAGACGCAGCCTCGTCGACCGCAGAAAGCCGGGTGGGAAGCACGCCGAGCTTACCGAGCGCACCCGCACCGAGCGCCGCCGCCAGGGTGAAGGTCGCGGGCAACGCCACCGGAATGGCTGCGAGTATCGCGGTGAGAATGAGCGGGATAATCGCGCTCCACGTCAGGCCATCGGTGATGGCGTACGCCACCAGCGCCACGATGACCGCAGCGTTGAAGAGCGCGATGTTGCGCACGACTCGGAGAACGACTTTCTGCTGGGAGCTCTCGACGTGCGCTGTGCGGACCAGCTCGGTCGAATTGCCGAACTTGGTTCGCGGGCCGGTCTGGGTCACCTGCGCCGTCGCTTCGCCACGCTGCACTAGTGCACCCGCGAAGGTCTCGGAGCCCGTTCCGAGTTCCACTGGTTCGGACTCTCCAGTCAGCGATGACTGGTCCAGGAGCACAGCTCCTTCGATGATGTTCACGTCGGCGGGCACCACCGCCCCGAGCGACAGCTTGACAAGGTCACCCGGTACGACTTCGGAGGATGGAACGATGTTCCAAGACCCATCACGTCGAACCGAAGCGTTCAACGCCAGGCGGGACTTGAGCGCGGTCAGCGTCGTGTGAGCTTTTCCTTCTTGGTAGAGCCCGATACCCGCGTTGAACACGAGAAGACCGGCGATCACCGCCGCTTCGGTGAAGTCTTGGAGGATCAACTCCAGCACCATCGCGGCCTCGAGCATCCATGGAACCGGCGCCCAGAACTTCTTTGCCGCTTGCGCCAGTGGGTGCAGTGTCGTGTCGGGAAGTGAGTTTGGTCCGACTCGGGCTAGAAGCCGATTGGCTTCAGCTGCAGTCAGGCCGTCGAGCGGAGTCGCCGGCGGCAAGGCCGCCGTGGCTCCGGCGGCTCGGTGTTGCGTTGCTCGGGATGTGCCATCACCCAGGCGCTCCGATGGTTCCATAGATGCCACTGCCTCGCCTACTCGCTCCTTCTCGCCGTGTTCTCATCAGTATGTTCCCTTGGCGCAGACCACGGCAGAGTATCTTGGTTTGTTGCGCCTTTCGCATCGAGTGGGCTTGTAAGGAGGCGACTTGACGCCTGGTGGATGCCGCCTGCTCCGCCTACTGTCAACTGGGTCGAGGGGGCCGTCGCCGCGGAGTGAGTTGTTATTTACCGCGCTCGCCGTTTCTTCGCGGGGTGGCCTCGCGTTGGTTGGTCGACGTGTGCTCCTATGGAGAGTGAGCAGCCCAGCGTTGGCGAGAAAAGGAGAGGGTCTGCAACGGCGGTGAAGCCATAGAAATGCGCGAGTAGATGTGAAGTACCCAACCGGCGGTTCCCTGCCAGCAGGGGTGAGGACAGAACGACGTCGATCCGGAGAGGGATGATGGCAGCGTTCGACGCCGAGACTCGATCTTCGGGCGACAGCACGGAACTCGACACGAGGTCGTTGCCTCCGAGGTGGCGGCGAATACTTTGGCCGCCTGTGGTTCCCTCGCTGTCGAAGGAAGTCCCTGCCCTACACCTCAATACCGGAGCAGCAAGGCAATGCCCGCTGCCCCCGGCCTTCGGGATCGTGGACCGGCGAGGGGGCTACTCCTCGCTTCAGTGGCCGGATTCGCCTGTTCCAGCGCGTGCTCCCGCGAGGACGAGGAACGCCGTGCCGAGAATCTGCACGCCGCCCTGGTCACTCGAGAGCTGATCGGTCACGCTCGAGGGATCCTCATCGAACGTAAGTCGATCAACGCTGACCAGGCCTTCCACGTCTTGCGCCCGGCCTCGCAGCACCTCAACGTCAAGCTCCGAGGAGTCGCCGAGTCCTCGTCGATAGCGGCGAGAGACCAGATGCGGGACCGTCTCGCGCGTCGTGATCCCAGCGACGTCTGCCGTGGCGATCCGGGGCCAACTACCGCGAACGGGCCCTTCGATCGCAGTTGCGCCATTCCGGCCGCCTCAGCCGAGAACGCGAGTTCGATTCTCGTCGGCCGCTCGAAGAAGTCCCTGGTAGTGGACTTACAACGGGGAGTAGTCGAACGTCTCACATGGCTTCATCCCGCGGAAGCTTCGCAATGAAGACCTGTGAAGTCCCGGTAGATGCCTTACGCGTTGGCTCCGGTAGGCGTTCGACGAGATGTGGCTGAGTCGTTTCTGATGTGACGCGAAGGGGCCCGCCAACCCGAAGGCCAGCGGGCCGGTCCCCTCCGTGTGTGTAACGCTACAGGCCGGGAGACGGACTCCCTTGTCCGATTGGCCTTCGGTGGAACTGTAGAAACGGCCGGATGTCGAGCGGTGGGAGGGGAGAAAGGGAGGCTCAAGTGAGTACATCGACACTCAGCAGATCGCATCCGTTCCGCCCCCAGTGAATCATCGAGGCATACGCCGACAACGTGCTCGATGAGTACGAGGGCGATGTTGACGATTCCCGCGAACAGGCGCGCGAAGAGGCTCCAACGCTACTCGCCTTGATCAACGATGGCCGCTCTGCGGAGACACCTATGCGGAGGGTGACATACCGAGCGGGTCTCGGATTACAGAGTGCCGCTGTGTCCCGGTCTGCAGGCTGTGCGTTGAATCAGAGACTCTCGGACCTCTCGTGCTGAACAGCCCACAGGGAACTCAGTACAGTTCGTTCGGAGGATGAAACATGAGCAAGCAAACGCGAGCCAACCACCCGATATACAGCCTTCTACCCACGGACGTCGAGGGCATCGATTCTCTCGCTGAGCTCGCCCTGGACATGCGCTCGTCGTGGAACCATGCCGGCGACGAAGTGTGGCGGCTGCTGGATCCTGAGCTTTGGGAGCTCACGCAAAACCCTTGGGTTGTCCTGCAGACGGTCTCGCGGGACAAACTCGAGCGCGAGCTGGCGGATCCTTCCTTCCGTGAGAACATCTCTGCCCTTCTGCGAGCCAAGCGTCACGCGACGGAGACGGAGGCGTGGTTTCAGCAACATCATGCGCAGGCGCCCCTGACATGCGCAGCGTATTTCAGCATGGAGTTCATGTTGAGCGAGGCTCTGCCCATCTATTCTGGCGGGCTCGGCAACGTGGCCGGCGATCAGCTCAAAGCCGCCAGCGACCTGGGTGTGCCGGTCGTCGGGGTAGGCCTGCTCTACCAACAAGGCTATTTTCGCCAGGTCATCGACAACGACGGCGCGCAACAGGCCCTCTTCCCCTATAACGATCCCGGACAATTGCCGATCACGCCGTTACGCCAACCGAATGGCGAGTGGCTGAGGCTCGAGATCGCTTTGCCAGGTTACTCGGTCTGGCTGCGCGCCTGGCAGGTCCAGGTTGGTCGCGTGAAGCTCTACTTGTTGGACAGCAACGACCCGGCCAACGTCCCGGCCCGCCGAGGGATCACCAGCGAGCTTTACGGGGGTGGGCCAGAGCTGCGCCTCACCCAAGAGCTGCTTCTCGGGATTGGTGGCTGGCGGCTCCTCGTCGCGCTCGGCATCCAACNNGTTTCATGCAAGACACCTCGCAGCCCTTCGAGGTCGCGCTGGCCGCCACGCGGGCCGGGAACCTCTTCACCACCCACACGGCGGTGGCGGCCGGCTTTGACCGTTTCGCCCCGGATCTCATCGAGCAATACCTCCTTCGTTATGCCGAGGAGAGGCTCGGCATAACGCTCCACGATCTACTCGGGCTGGGCCGCCAGAACCCGGCTGACTCGTCCGAGCCTTTCAACATGGCCTATCTGGCAATCCGGGGGAGCGGGGCAGTGAACGGCGTGAGCCGGTTGCACGGGGAGGTCAGCCGACGCCTCTTTGAGCCCCTGTTCCCCCGCTGGCCGGCGGACGAAGTGCCCGTCGGGCACGTGACCAACGGGGTTCACGTGCCAAGCTGGGACTCGGCCGCAGCCGACGACCTCTGGACCGAGACCTGTGGCAAAGACCGCTGGCTGGGGTCGACAGAATACCTGGAGCGTGACATCCGCCGCCTCTCCGACGCCAGGCTCTGGCAGTTGCGCACCGCCAGCACCAAGTCTCTTGTCGGATACGCTCGCGGGCGGTTGTCCAGGCAGCTGACGGCCTCCGGCGCGCCGCCCGAAGCGATCTGTGAGGCGGAGCACCTGTTTGATCCCAATGCGTTGACACTGGGCTTCGCGCGGCGTTTCGCGACCTACAAAAGGCCCAACCTGTTGCTGCACGACCCGGAGCGGCTGCTTCGTCTGTTGACCGACCCGCAGCACCCGGTGCAGCTCATCCTTGCCGGCAAGGCCCATCCGGCAGACCAGGCGGGTCAGGCCTTGATCCAAGAATGGATGCATTTCATCCGTCAACCCGCGGCCCGCCCCCATGTCATGTTCCTCAGCGACTACGACGTGCAGTTGACCGAGCATCTGGTGCAGGGCGTGGACGTCTGGCTCAACACACCACGGCGGCCCTGGGAGGCCAGTGGCACGAGCGGCATGAAGGTGCTGGTGAATGGAGGCGTGAATCTCTCGGAACTGGACGGCTGGTGGGCTGAGGCGTACACGCCTGAGGTGGGCTGGGCGTTGGGGGACGGGCGGGAACACGGCGACGACCCGGCCTGGGACGCAGCCGAAGCCGTAATGCTCTACGAGCGTCTCGAATCGGAAGTGGTCCCTGAATTCTATGCCCGCGACGAACAGGGTATCCCTAAAGCCTGGGTGACGCGGATGCGGGAAAGCATGGCGCAGCTGACACCGCGCTTTTCCGCCAATCGCACCGTGCGCGAGTACACCGAGCAGCGCTACCTCCCGGCTTCTGCCGCCTACCGTGTGCGCATGGCCAATAAGTGCGCGATCGCCAGGCAGATGGTCTGCTGGCGGCAAGGTTTAGAAGAGAAATGGCCCACGCTGCATTTCGGCGAGCTGAAAGTGGAGACTCGTGGGGGGCACCACGTATTTGAGGTCGAGCTGTTCCTGAATGACCTCGATCCGGAGGCGGTGAAGGTTGAGCTTTACGCGGAGGGAGGCAAGGACAGTGCCGGGCAGGAAATGGAGCGGGACCGGACGCCGACCGGCGATGCGCGCGGGGAGATCTATCGCGCGTCGGTCTTGGTGGCCCGTCCCGCAACGGACTATACGGCGCGAGTCGTACCGTACTTTGCCGGCGTTGCGGTACCTTTGGAAGTCAATACGATTCTCTGGCAGCGGTGAACCAACCTGCGGTTCTGCCGCTGATCGGCGCCGGGCCCGGCGACGGCGCTAGTCGTGCCGCTTGATCGCCGGGCGAGACAGGTCCGATAAGCCAGGGGTTGGGCTGGAGGCCCCACGGAGGGCGTCGGCGACGACGCTGCGGGCCTCATCTTGGATGCGGGCCAGGTGGTCGGCCCCCTCGAACGACTCGGCGTAGATCTTGTAGACGTCCTCGGTTCCCGAAGGGCGAGCCGCGAACCAGCCGGACGCGGTCGTCACCTTGAGCCCGCCGATCGGGGCGCCGTTGCCGGGGGCGGTGGTCAGCTTGGCGGTGATCGGCTCGCCGGCGAGCTCGGTGGCGCTCACCTGCTCGGGTCGCAGATTTGCGAGCACCGCCTTGTCCTCCCGGGTGGCGGGTGCGTCGACGCGGGCGTAAGCGGGGCTGCCAAAGCGGTCGGTGATGGCCCGGTAGCGCTCACTCGGCGTGCTCCCTGTCGCCGCAATGATTTCGGAGGCGAGCAGGCACAACAGGATCCCGTCCTTGTCGGTCGTCCATACCGAGCCGTCCCGGCGCAGGAACGACGCCCCGGCGCTCTCCTCCCCGGCAAAGCCGATGGTCCCGTCGAGCAAGCCGGCCACGAACCACTTGAACCCGACGGGGACCTCGATGAGGCGGCGGCCGAGGCCCTCAGCGACCCGGTCGATCATGCTCGACGACACGAGTGTCTTGCCGACAGCGGCGGCGGCCGGCCATCCCGGGCGGTGACCGAAGAGGTAGTCGACGGCCACGGCGAGGAAGTGGTTCGGGGCCATCAACCCGTCGTCGGGAGTGACGATGCCGTGGCGATCGGCGTCTGCGTCGTTGCCGGTCGCGACCTGAAACTCGTCACGCTCTTTGATCAGCGAAGCCATTGCGTATGGCGACGAGCAGTCCATGCGGATCTTCCCGTCCCAGTCGAGAGTCATGAACCGCCAAGTCGGGTCGACGTCGGGGTTCACGACGGTCAGGTCCAGGCCGTAGCGCTCCCCGATGACCCCCCAGTACGCAACGCTCGCCCCGCCGAGCGGGTCAGCGCCGATGCGCACCCTGGCAGCTGCGATGGCTGCCAGGTCGATGGCCGAGGGGAGGTCGGACACATAGGCGTCGAGGAAGTCGTAGCTGTGGGTGGTAGCCGCGGCCCGGGCCCTGGCGATCGGGATCCGGTGAACCCCGCGCAGCCCACCGGCAAGCAAGGCGTTGGCCCGGTCCTGGATCGCCGCGGTCACCTCGGTGCCGGCCGGACCGCCGTCGGGTGGGNNGGCGGATTGTGCGACGGAGTGATGACGATCCCGTCCGCGACCCCGCCCCGACGGCCGGCCGCGCGGTTGTGGGCCAGCACTGCGTGGGACAGGGCCGGCGTCGGCGTGTACCCGTCGCGAGCATCGACCAGGACTGTCACCTCGTTAGCGGCCAGCACCTCCACCGCGGTCACCCACGCCGGCTCCGACAGGGCATGGGTGTCACGGGCGAGGAACAGCGGCCCGTCGGTACCGGCCGCGGCCCGGTAGTCGCAGATCGCCTGGGTGGTGGCGCCAATGTGGTCGTCGTTGAAGCTGGCCCGCAGGCTCGACCCTCGGTGCCCGGAGGTCCCGAACGACACGCGCTGGTCGGGAACGGACGGATCGGGATGCTCGCTGTAGTACGCGGTGACGAGGCGAGCGACGTCGACGAGGTCGGAACGCTCGGCAGGCTGTCCGGCGCGGGAATCGGTGGGCACGGCAAGGTCTCCTTGGTGTTGGCCTAACGGATCGATGATCGCAGGCACCGCGCTGATCCCCCCCGGCGGTGACAGTGACCCGAACCTAGTGCTGGTCAAGGTGATCATCCAGCGCATGCCTACGAGCGCGGGCGAGGCGTCGTGTGCGCCGCGTTTGAAGGCGCGCTTGCGTGCCGGCGAGAAAGCTGCACGCTACGGTCGGCCGACGTTGCTGCAAGATGCACCCCCGGCACTCGAGGCCTTGGTGAAAGCCAGAAGACAAAAGGCGACTGCGGCCACAACCGTGACACCTCTTCGCGCCCGTTTGCGTCGCGCCGTACCGCGAAGGACACGCCCGTGCGAGGCGGCGATTTCGCTCGTGGTCCACGGCACGGTCTCCGAGGGTCGCGCCTATGACTGCCAATTGCGGGTCTACCCTGTCATGCCCGCTCGTCGTGTCACGCTCCAGCGCTGAAGTCTGACGAGGGTCACGCAGATCAACACGAGTCCGATGCTCAGTTCCCATGCTGTGTGCGCGGCGGGATCGGGGCCAGCCGCCGCAACCGCGCGCCCGGTGTGAATGCCGGCCTCGAGCAGGCCTCCCGCCAGAAGGACCCCAAGGGCGACCGCCCCGCCGAGATGGCTGCCCAGCCAGGCAGCGGTCGTGAGCGAGACGCCGGCTGCGAGCACGAGGACGGCGAGAGCTGCTTCGAGGACGGGCCACGGCGTGCCGCCGGGCCAGTACTGGGCGGTCACCATCAGGGCGCCGGTGCTGATGATCAGCCATGTCAGGACACGTTGGGCTGCCGCCCGGCGGTAGGTACGCGGTGTCGTGGCGAGCAGCGTCAGCGGCGGGTCGACGTCGTCGGAGACGAGCCAGGCAAACTGCACTCCTAGGACTGCAGCCGCGACCTGCATGAAGTCGATATCCGTGCTCGCGCCAAAGCGAGGGCCGAAATGATCGGTGACAACGAGCCAGCAGGCGGCTATCGCTCCCAAGAGCGGCCACGGGATCGGACGGAGCCTGTAGCGCAGCAGGGTCATCCGAGCGCGTGCTCGAGATCGCTCGGAGCCAGCGTGGCATCGACCAGCCGGGGGAGCAGCGGACGCAGAGCTGCCACCACGCGCGATTGCCGATATCGGTCGAGGAACAACCCGACTCGGATGTCCGCCCGCGTCCAGGACAAGCCGCCATCGGTGGGGGAGAGGACCCCACCCGACTGGGCGTCGCAGGGAAGGTTCGCGAAGGCGAAGCAGGTTACCCCGTCCGGTTCCGAAACGAGCGCGGTCTTCGCGGCACCTGCGGTGACGAGGCCGGAGCGGATCGCCAGCCACAACGTGACGCCGCCGATGGACGGGTCATCGACGGGGAGACCTTCGCTCTCCGGGAGTGGAAAGGCACATGACATGAGGTACCCGGGATCGAACTGCTCGCCGTAGGCGATCATGGACTCATCGATGGCGATCTTCCCAAGTCCGGCAAAGCAGGAGCTCGCGTTGACCGGGACCATGCGGACGGTGACCGGCCGGCCGAAAAGCCCTGCGAGCACCGGAGCCTGCGATCGCATCGCGGCCAACAAACGACGGGCGGCCACCGGTCCGTAGTCCCGGTAGACGCAAACGCTGAGCGAGCGATCCGCCGCGCACGAGACAGGGACGTGATCATGGAACCAGGCCGACACGTCGCACGGCGCGGCTCCTCGTGGGGCGTTGGCGAGAGGGGAGTTGCCGACCCACGAGCAGTCGAAGCCGATGTAGTCCGGAACTGAGTAGCGCTCCGGCGCCCAAGTCGCGTGGCTCGGGCTCGCGACGGCGTAACTGTCGGGCTTGGCCTGTAGGCCCGCACCTATGCTCACTGCTACGGCCAGCCCGAGGACACCGATGCCGAGCGCCACGCGGTGGCGCTCGGGCTGCTCGGGCCCGCGTCGAAGCGGCAGCCCGACAACGGCGCCGCCAGTCAGCAGCAGCAGAGCCACCAGGTACACGATGTGCTCGGGGAAGATGTTCGGCAGGAACCCGAGACCGGCCGACCAGCTCGGAGCCGGTGGCGTGGGCAGCAGCCACTCGATCGAGGAGCTGAGGACGCTCGTGGCCTGCCACACCGACAGATAGAAGCTGCCACCGACGTAGAGAATCGGGACGAAGAGGGAGAACGCAGCCGGTAGCGAGCTCCCCACGCCATAGCCGATCCACGACGCCAACGTCGTGCCCAGACAGCCGTCGAGGAGGATCAGCCAATCGATTGACCCACGGGCACCCGAGGTCGCCTGCACGACAAGCACGACACCGAACACGAAGGCGACTGCGATCGACGAGGCGAGCACCAGGGCGCCCAGTCGCGCCGCCCGGATCCCGGCACGACCGGTCGGGGTGACCACGAGCAGCTCCTCGGCTCCGCACCGGCGGTCGCGGCGCCCGAGCCAGGTCCCCGCCAACATGGCGAAGCCGGCGAGCACGAGCCATCCGCTCGGCATCAGGAGAAAACTCAGGAAATCAATGCGGAGCCCGCCGACGGGGAGGTTGCCGATCCCGATGTTCGCCTGCCGGTAGGTGAGACCCGCCGAACCGGTGAGCAGCGGCCACACAGAGCCCGCTGCCCCGAGCGAGACCAGCGCGCCGCCTACAGCGCCAAGCCACAACACCGCAGATGTCCCCAGTTTGGCGGACTCGACCCGTGTGAGCGTCGTGAGAACGCGACCACGTGAAGGCGGCTGGGTCTGGCGGAGCGCCGGGAGCTCGGTGCTGAGAGCGCTCATCGCAGCTGTGCGTCCGTCGGTGCGCAGTTGGTCACCAGGAGGTAGGCGTCCTCGAGCGTCGGCTCTATGGCCACGGCGGCCGCGCTGGGGCGGGGACCGATGACCCGTACGGCCCCCTCCTCGGTCCGCCACGACAACAGGGCCGAATCGGGCACCGCGTCCGCGAGCCAGACCATGCCATCGGCCCGCTCGCGCAGCTGCGCCGGTTGGCCGTGGAAGAGCGCCTGGCCTTGCCAGAGAACCACCACGCTTGTGCATACCGCGGCGATGTCCTCTACGAGGTGTGTGCTGAGCACGACTGTGCGGTCCGCGGACAGGCTCGTGATGAGCTGGCGGAACCTCATCCGCTGCTCGGGATCGAGCCCACCCGTAGGTTCGTCGAGCAGCAGCAGCTCTGGGTCGGCGACAATCGCTTGTGCGATGCCTACACGGCGGCGCATGCCGCCCGACAGGGTCTTGATCCTCTTCCCGGCGACCGCGGAGAGCCCGACGGCGTCGATGGCTGTTCGCACACGACGGTGCCGCTCGCCCCGGTCGTCCAGCTCCTTCAAGATGGCGATGTAGTCGACGAGCTGGAAGACGGTGAAGCGCGGGTAGTAGCCGACCTCTTGGGGGAGATAACCGAGGCGTCGGCGGGCTTCGGTACGCCCGTGGGGACTCGACAGGTCCCAGCCCCCCACCTTGATGCTGCCCTTCGAGGGGGCGAGCGCGGTGGACAGGATGCGGAGCAGGGTTGTCTTCCCGGCGCCGTTCGGGCCGAGTATGCCCGTGATGCCCGGCTCGAGGGTGAGGTCGAGGTCGCGAAGGACCTTCGAGGAGCCGAACGAGCGGGAGAGGTTCTCGACGACCACTCTCATCGCGGCGTTACCTCCTTGTCAGGCGTCATCACAACCCGGCCTGCGGAAGGAGGAAGACGCGCTCGTGCCGAATCCAGTGGACGAGGAGCACGCCACAGCCGAGAGCGGCGACTCCGTAGCAGAGCTGGGCCGGGGCCCCCCACAGAGCGGACGTCACCCGCAGACCACTGCTGCTCACGGCGAGGACTGCGCTGGTCCAGATGACCAGGCCGGCGCCGACCCCGACGACCGGTCGAGTGCGGGCGGCGATCACGGCGGAGAGCAGAGAGACGGCGGCCATGGAGGGGAACCAGGCGAAGGCGGCTACCGGGCCGCCGGCGAGGCCCGAGGCTACGGCGATCACCACCGAGTTCACACCGATCACCGCTCCCATCCGGGCGAGCAGCGCAACAGTCCTGGACGCAGGCGTCACCTGGGTCAGCTCGAAGAGCGGGTCGACACGAGGGCCGTAGCAGAAGGCAACGGCCGCTGCGACGACGCACGGTGCCAGCACCAACAAGGGAGGGACGGCGTTGCCGCTACTACCGTGAAGGCCGCCAACGAGGGCGGCGAGCGAAATGACCACGACCGAGCATGCGAGCCACGATCCTTGAAGCGCCGGGGCGGCCGTGATGGAACGTGCCAGCCAGACGGGCAGGCGGAGTCGGCAGAGTGCCCGCTCGAGCGAGGTTGTCCGAGGTGCATGCAGCTCAGCCAGCACGCCAGCGAACACCCGGTCGAGATCGAGAGGAAGCTCCTGGGCCACGAACTGCTCGCAGGCAGCGCACTGAGCGAGATGTTCCATTGCTTGCGGAGCCAGGACGACACCTGCGCGCACCTGGCTGAGCTCCTCCAACGGATGGTGAGTGGGGTCCAGGTGGTAACTCACCGGCCACCTAGTTCCGCGCGCAGCCGGGTCCGGGCCCGGAACAGTCGGCTCTTCACCGTGCCGGGCGCCACCTGAGCTGCCTGCGCTGCGCGAGAGACCGACATGCCGTCGAGGTGGACCGCCTCGACGGCGATCCGCTGGTCGCTGGGAAGCTTCGCAACCGCTCGACGGAGCCGACCGGCCTCGTCCATCGACTCGACCACCCGCGAGGGATCGTCGGCGGACTCTGCCCCTCGTCCGGTGTCCCATACGAGTGGAATGACGATATGGCGTCGCTCTCGGCGCGCCGCGCTCACAAGCCTCCGCCGGGCGATACCCCACAGCCAGGCCCCGACCTCGCCTTCACCCCGGAACGAAGCGGCCGATCGCCAGACGCCCAGGAAGGTGTCCTGGAGCACCTCCTCGGCGAGCTCACGAGACGCGGTGGCCGTCCAGATGCGGCCGGACAGCCAACCGGCGTGACGGCGATACAGAGCCGCCAACGCCTCCTCGTTCCCGAACGCGATTTCTCCCACGAGCTCCTCGTCAGCCATCGCCCTGATGACCTTCTGTCGCTCGTCCCGCCTCATCGGTTCCCAGCCTCTCGCGAATCGCCGATTCGGACGGCGCGAGGTGATGTCACCGAGACGTCTCCAGGTCTCATGATCTGACGGCCGTAAGTCTCGGCGCCCCGAAGTCAGAAGGCGGCCTCGAGATCATCGGGCGCGGCTCGCGGTTTCGTTGTCGCCCAGAAGTCCATGTATCAGAAGGACAGAGTCGCTCTCGATATACCCAGAGCCTTTGTAGTGGGTCTGAGGGAGGGAGGGTCGTGGGAGGCGGAACGGTCTTCTTCGACGCTGGCTACGATGCCAGGGGAGGTCACTTTTCATGACGGCGCTTCGCTATGAGTCCCTCGCCGACAAGGTTGTCCTTGTGACGGGCGCCAGTCGCGGCATCGGGCGCGGGATAGCGCTCGCCTTCGGCGAGCAGGGCGCGCTTGTCCTCGTCAACAGCCGGGCGGAAGAGCGGGTGACCGAGACGGTAGAGGCGATCGTGGCGGCCGGCGGGTCCGCCGAGACCGCAGTCGCCGACGTCGGCGACCCCTCCGCCGCGCAAGCGCTGATCGCCGAGATCGTCGAGCACCACGGCCGCCTTGACGTGCTTGTCAACAACTCCGCGATCAGTCCGGTCGTTCCCCTGCTTGAGATGACCCAGGAGATGTGGGAGCAGGCGCAGCGTGTGAACGAGTGGGCACTGTTCCATTGCGGCCAGCCCGTGGCGCGGCAGATGGTGGCCCAGGGCGGCGGTTCGATCGTCGTGATCGGGTCGCCCGGAGCCGAGGACGCCTACGACGGGCAGAGCCTCTACTGCGCCTCGAAGGCGGGATTGCAGATGCTCGCCATGAGCATGGCCTGGGAGTGGGGGCCACTGGGCGTGAGGACGAACGTTGTTCAGCCGGGCTGGATCGAGACGGCGCTCAATCGCAAGTACCTGTCCGACCCGGACGTCCGCGAACGCGTGACCAACACGATCCCGCTCCGCCGGACGGGCCTACCCGCCGACGTCGCACCGGCTGTGCTTTGGCTGTGCTCAGACGACGCTGCCTATGTCAACGGGGCGACGCTTCAAGTCGATGGCGGGCTACTTGCCGGCCGGCCGACGGTGGTATCGAGGCGATTCGAATGGGCCAGAAGATGAGCTCGACATCATTGGCGACGGGCCTGAAGCCCGAGGGATCTGCGCCTCCTGTCTTGCCGAAGCCGTCGCTGGGCTCTGCTGCCGCCGGGTGAGGCGATGACAAGTGACATCGGTTCTTCCCCAACTTTCAAGCCCTGTAGAGCCTGCCAAGATACTGTAGGCGGAGGCTCGGCATCTCAGAACCTTGCGTTCCGGGGACCCACCTGGTAGAGCCTTGCTGTGATACCAGTGGCCGCTGACCGCCGGCAACCCCTGCTCGTGGTCCCTCACGGTCTTCGCTCAGCGCCGCCGTTGCAGATCGCGGAGGCGGCTTCAGGCCTGTGCGAGCTCCTCTGGCTCATCGACGAGAGCGTTCCCGAGAACGCCTTCACCAGCCGGCTGCTGAGGAAGCTCGGAACTGTGCTGAACCTTGCCGGCCAGTCGCTCGAAGAAACCGTCTCGGTTCTGCGAGAGCATTTTCCCGACGGGGTCGTGGCCTACCGCGACGAGGACATCGTGCTTCTCGCGTCGGTAGCCGAAGAGCTGGGACTCGACTACCACACACCGGAGGTGGCCCGGCGGCTTGTGGACAAGCTCACCCAGCGCGAGGCGCTCCGCGACGGCGGTGTGCCGACGCCGCTTTGCTGGCAGGTCCCGGCCGACCGTGATCCCGCCGCAGTCGAAGCCCTCGGCGCGAGGGTTGAATTCCCGGCGGTGCTCAAGCCACGCATTGGTAGTGGCGGTCGGTACACAACGCCCGTCGCGGACGCCGGCGACCTCGTCCGCCAGGTCGCCCTGCTGCCGGCGCAAGCCGGCGGAGAGACGGGGATGTTCGTCGAACAGTATCTCCCCGGCCTCGCGACAGGGCCGAGCGAGCGCTTCGGCGACTACGTGTCGGTCGAGAGCCTCGTGGCGGCCGGCGAGATCAGCCATGTGGCGGTGACCGGGCGTTTCCCGCCGGCCGAGCCGTTCCGGGAGACGGGTTTCTTCATCCCCGCCGACCTTCCGCACGCTCAGCTGGCGGCTGTGCTGGAGGTGGCCACCGCCGCGTTGCGCGCGCTCGGGGTGGAGACGGGCGGCTTCCATACCGAGATCAAGCTCACCCCGAGCGGCCCACGGGTGCTCGAGGTGAACGGCAGGCTCGGTGGGGGAATCCCCGAGATGCTGTCCCAGGCAAGCGGCGTGTCCATCATGCGGCTCTCGATGCGCGTTGCCTTCGGTGAGCCGGTGGTGGTGGATGGTCCGGTCCCTTGTGCCAGGGTCGGCTGGTGCTTCTTGCCCCAGCCGCCGACCTCTGCCCGCCGTTTTGTCAGCGTCGAAGGCCTCGACCGGCTGGCCGAGCATCCCGGGGTGAACAGGGTCCTCTTGAATCGACGGCCTGGCGACCCGGTCGACTGGCGCGAGGGAATCTTCCAGTACATCTACTCGGTTTACGGGGTGGCCTCTGGCTACGACGAAGTTCTCGAGATCAACCGTTTCCTCCATGAGGAAGTGTCGATCGTCTATGAATAGCCTCGGTCCTCGGGAAGATGTTCCCCTCGAGGTTTCGAAGCTCACCGGTCAGCGGGGCGGGCGGGCTCTACGGCGTGTCGCGGGCCTCGACGAGCGACTGCTTCGCCACCGGGATGGGCAATACGACCGCTATCGGGTCACTTGTCCTCTCTCCTGTCGCCAAGGCAACCTCCAAGACCGCTCTCGAGGCCTCGGCTGCCAAGGGCTCGTGCACGCTGTCGGCCAAGAAGCTTCCGGTGGGCACCTATAGCCTCGTCGCCACCTACGGCGGGAGCACGAGCCTCGACTCCTCGGCTTCGGCGAAGGAAACCCTCACCGTTGCCAAGTGAAGAGCTGCTGCCTTGTCGCTGTACGGCTTGCCGTCGATGGGTGACGGGCACCCGATCCGTCGCAGCCCTCACATCGGCAAACATGGGGGACGGAGCGGGCACGGTCAGGCGCCGAGGTGGAAAGGCTCCCTCGCCCAGGGGCTGGTGGCATGGTCTGAACCGCCATCGTGAAGGCTGGGCGTTCGCCGGATCTGGCCGATCAACGTGGATTGTCACTGCACGGATCTGTAGCGTCGATCAGGTGATCGAACTGCCCGTTGCCGATCCTTGGTTTGTTTGCGAGGACGCGGACGAGGGCGTAACGCTCATCACCGAACCACATGTGCACCCTCTCCTCCGCTGCAACGTCTGGCACGTTCGCGGTCGCGACGCCGACCTCGTGGTCGACACGTCCCTCGGGCTCGCACCCCTTCGTGACTTGGTCGAGCGCGGGCAAGAGAACGGCCTGTTCGCGGTCGCTACCCATTTCCATAGCGACCACATAGGCGGCTTGGGCGAATTCCCCGATCGGGCCGTTCATCACCTAG
>PLIM01000191.1:0-3359 GCA_003139355.1 Acidimicrobiaceae bacterium
TCGCCCACACGAACATCGTGCCCTTGGGCTTGGGCACGTCCCAGCCGACGCGCGTCAGCCCCTCGCAGAGGGCATCGCGACGCCCCTGGTAGATCTCTCTCACAAGCTTCGGGTAGTCCGGCGCCTCGTTCATGGCGACGATCGCCGCAATCTGGATCGGCTGGAACGTTCCGTAGTCCAGGTAGCTCTTCAGCTTGGTGAGACCTTGGACCATCTCGGCATTGCCGACAAGGAAGGCCACTCGCCAACCCGCCATCGAGAACGACTTGGTCAGCGTGTAAAGCTCAACGGCGACCTCTGACGCGCCCGGGACCTCGAGGATCGACGGGGGCTGGAACCCGTCGAAGGCCGTGTCCGAGTAAGCGAAGTCGTGTACCAGGAGCACTCCGTGCTCGCGGGCGAACTCGACGAGCCTGGTCATTGTGGCAAGGTCGATGCACGCCGTTGTCGGGTTGTGCGGAAAAGAGAGGATGGCTACCCGGGGCTTGGGCCACGCCGACTCCCAAGCCTCGACCAGATTGGCGAAGAAGGCTTCGCCGGTGTCCGCCTCATCGTTGCCAAGCCCCTCCAAGCGCACCATCCGGACATCCGCGCCAGCAAACAGTGGCGCGTACAAGTGGATCGGGTAAGAGGGCGACGGAACCAGCGCCGTGTCGCCCGGCCCCACGACAACCCACATGAGGTGCGAGAGTCCCTCCTTGGCTCCGATGGTTGTCACAACCTCGCGGTCGGGGTCCAGCTGCACTCCGAAGCGCCGTAGGTACAAATCCGCGATCGCCTGGCGGAGTTTGGGGATCCCGCGGCTCGCCGAGTAGCGGTGGTTGCGGGGGTTATGGACGGACTCGGCGAGCTTCTCGACGGCTACGTCCGGCGAAGGGATGTCAGGGTTCCCGAAGCCGAGGTCGATGACATCACTACCGGCACGGCGCGCCTGCAACTTCAGCTGGTCGATCTCGGCGAAGACGTACGGAGGAAGTCCTTGAATCCTGCGAAGCTCCATCACCCGACGTTAGCCCTTAATCTCTGCGGCCTTGCATCCCGGCTGCGCACAAGGCTCGAGTGACGAGATCGATCGAACGAGGCCAGCCCCATATCGCCCACGTGGCTCCAGCGTCGCGCAGGCCTATCAGCTGATCAGCTGCGGGGCTGACCTTGGCCGGAAACGAACCTGCCCAGGTCGCTGGCCCGCGTGCGGTCTCGGCCTGCAGACGGTCCAGCTCCACATTCCACAAGTTGACCGTTGCTCCGCCGGCGCGTGCGATCTCGAGCGTCGCCGGAGCGGTCGCTCCCACCCAGCATTCGATCCCTCGAGCAGTGAGCTCGCCGAGGATGGCGGCCAACGATGCCCGGCGATCCTCGAGCGCAGGCCACGCGATCCCGTAGGCCTCGTTCTCCGAGACGCTCTCCGAGTCCCCGATGCCGAGCGCCGCCACCAGACGGCGACCGGTCAGCTCGTGCAAGGTGACAAACGACTCAGCCACTAGCCGGTCAGGCAGGAAGCCCACGCGTGCCACGAGCGATCCAACCCGTATGCGCCGAGTCACTGCTGCGACGGCGCCCAGCACTGGGTACATCGACAGGGCCGGCCCCGACCTGTGGCCGCCTCGCCAGAGGTGGTCGAAGACGAAGACGCCGTCGATCCCGGCCCGCTCCGCGGCGCGTGCGACCTCTAGCGCCGCAGTGGCGCTCGGCTCGAACGTCGGGAGCGTGATGCCGACCTTCAAACTCTTAGCCCTCGCTGAGCCGGAGGCTCGGGAGGCTCACGGTGTCGACTCGACCCGCGCCTTCAGGTCCCGGATCGCAGCGTGGATGATGTTGCCCTCGGCCCTTCGTTTAATGAAGCCCGGCAATGGCACCCGCAGCTCGACGGTGAGCTGGTAGGTGACCTCGGTCCCGCCTTCGGGTGCGGACTTGAAGCGGTATATGCCGTCCAGACGGCTCGTGAGATCGCCATCTCGCTGGACCCAGCGCAGCTCCGTCGGCGCCTGGGAGTAGTCGTAGACAAGGGTGTAACTAGTGCTGCGCCCGAAAGCGCCGGCACGAAACGAGACCAGGGAAGGTCGTCCCTGCTCATCGCGCTCGTGGACGTGAACCTCCTTCAGATCGGCGACCCATTCCGGATAACGCTCGATGTCGGCCACGACTTCGAAGCACCGCGTCGGGGATCCGTCGACGACCATCCGCTCAATGGTCTGCTCGGGCACACGTCCTCCTCTCTGCCCATGTGGACTCCAGCCTCGCACCTCCTCGGGCTGTCAGCCAGCACTGGCCGACAGCGGATGCACGCCCCCAGCCCTCACCGACAATCAGAAACACCAGCCGACGTGGTCACCCACCCGCCTCGACCAGGGCCTCGTGCAACATTCGGGCCAGGTGGTCATAGTCGAATTCAGCGACGGCTCTCCGACGCGCCTCGACGCCCAGGCGCTTTCGGAGATCGGAATCGTCCAGCAACCTCGCCAACGCGGCCGCGACAGCGGCCGGGTCGCCAGGCCGGTCGACGACGAGCCCGGTCTGGCCATCGACGACCGCCTCGTCCGAGCCGCCGCTTCGCCCGGCAAGCTGGGCCACGCCCGCGGCGGCGGCCTCGAGAAACACGATCCCGAAACCCTCCTGCTCGAGCCCGAACCAGCGGTCACGGCAGCACATCGCCCAGATGTCCGCTGCGGCGTCGAGCATCGGCAGGTCCTCGTCGGCGACTCGACCGAGGAAGCGGACCGGCGCGCCACAATGCCTCGCCGCCAGTTGCAGCCGTCTGCGGTCCCGTCCCGTGCCGCCGATCGCGAGGGTCAGGTCCGCTCGAGCCGCGCTCAGCCGCCCGACCGCCTCGATCAGCACGTCCATGCCTTTACGCGGAACGAGCCGGCTCACGCTCACGACGAGCCTGCCGTCGGTGGGCAGACCCAGGCGGCGGCGCACCGCCACCCGCTCGTCGAGCCCGATCGGGTGGAAACGCTCGTGGTCGACACCGGGAGGCACGACCACCAGAGGCGGCATGTGTGCCCCAGCAACGCGCGCCGCCTCTGCGGCTGGGTAATCCCCCGCGGCAATTGCCAGCGACGCCCCGGACAGCACCGACCGCAGAAGCTGGCAAGAGACCGGTAGCCGCCCGGGAACAGCAACCTCGGCGCCGTGGAGCACGACACCGTACGGGATCTGGAGCCACTTGCCGAGAAGGCCGAGTGGGAGTGCCGGATCCAGTAGCAGCAGCCCGCCGCCTGAGACTTGCGAGAGCCGTCGAACCGTCCGTGCTAACCCGGGCGTCGGCAGCAGGACCGTCGACGGCCAGCGCTCGATCCGGAAACCCTGCCGCCGATCGAACTCAGCGGCACCGCGGTGCGGGGTCGTGAGAACGGTGA
>PLIM01000191.1:3458-8753 GCA_003139355.1 Acidimicrobiaceae bacterium
TCACAGCTGATGGACACGCTCTCGGTCCGCATCGCTCCTCCTCCTGGTCCTCGTCGTGGGCAGCGCGGGCCAGTCGTCCACCTCGGGAGGCGGCCGGCCGGTCAAGGACCACAGGAGAGATGATGCCGGAAGGATGTATCAGGCCCGTCAGGCTACCGGCGATCGCCGACCGATTCCGGCTACGGTCGCCCCATGGTCTCTGACCGGCTTCGCGCTATCTGGGAGCTCCAGATGCCCGAGGCCCGCGAGAGCGCGGGTTTGCACGAGTTCGACGGCCAGGTCCAGGACCTTTCGCCGGCCGGAGTCGCGGCGCTGCTCACACCGGTCGGGCGCGGCGCGCCCGAGCCAGATGCACACGACGAGGCACAGCTGTCCGCGGTGGAGGCGGGAGCGCGCGCCACGTTCTCAGTGGCCGAGCTCCACAGGTGGAACCCGTTAGTCCACCTGGCGAATCTCGACCTCGCGTGCTACGACCGCGAGTACGCGCCTGCCGACGAACGTGCGGCAGCCAAGGCAGCTCATCTAGGCGGGTGGCCGGACGCCATCGACGGTGCCATCGAGTCGCTCGACTCGGTGAGCGCGCCTGTGGCGGTCGCCCTTCTGCCCGCGACCCGCGGCCTCGGCGCAGGCCTCGAGGCTGTGGCCGCCGATTCTGCGACGCTCGAGCGTGGCCGGGCTTGCCTCGAAAGGCTGGTCGCTCATCTGGAGCTTGCGGCGGCGACCGGTTCGCCCGACACGAGCCTCGGCCCGCAAAAGCTCGCCCTGCTGGTCGGCGATCCCGAGGCGACGACCGTGGACCTCGGCCGGCTCGAGGAGGTCGCGGACGCAGAGAGGGCCCGCATCAAAGAGCGCCTCGTTCACGATTGCGATCGCCTTCGACCAGGTCTGTCTCCAGCCGAAGTGGTCAGGGAGTTGCTGAGCGACCATCCCGACGACGAGGGCATCTATGCCGCCGCCCGCCTCCTCGTCGAGGAGTTGAGCACGTTCACGACCGAGCGCGGCCTTCTGCCCGAGCTCGGAGGCACCTGTCTTGTCGGCCCGGCCCCGCCATCGAGACGGTACGCCGCGGCGATGATGTCGTGGACTGGCGCCTACGAGGCCGAGGCGCCTGCGTGGTTCCACCTGAACCCGCCCGATCCTGCGTGGGACGACGAGACCAAGGACCGATGGCGGTCCCTCTTCAGCTCCACTACTCTGCCCGCGATCACCGCCCACGAGGTGACGCCTGGTCATTTCGCCCACGGGCGGATGATCCGACTAACGGCCCGTGGGGACGTTCGTCGATCGCTGGCTTCCCTTGCGTTCGTCGAGGGCTGGGCGCACTACGTTGAGGAACTGTTGGTGGAGGAGGGCTTTCGGCAAGAAGACCCGCGCTTTGCGATCGGAGTCTGGATCGAGGCTCTCGTGCGGGTGACACGTCTCGCTTCGGCGCTCGGGATCCATGGCGGGTCCATGACGGTGCAGGACGCTGCGGCGCGCTTTCGCGAAGATGCCTTCCTTGAGGGACCCGCGGCTCAGTCAGAGGCGAGCCGAGCCACCTTCGACCCGACCTATGGCCGCTACACGTGGGGCAAGCTCGAGATCCGGGCGCTTCGCGACGAGGCGATCGCCCGCTGGGGCCCGCGCTTCAGCCTCCGGCGGTTTCACGAAGCCCTGCTCGAGCTCGGCGCACCGCCGCTGGGGACCCTGGGCGACGCGCTCGAACCGGTTTGAACCAGCTGCCCGTCAGCCGCGGCCACTTGGGTTCGTTTCCCGCGTCGCGCCGACTACCACCGGTGAATGTCGTGCCGGCCTACCACGCCGCCGATGCTGAGTACCTCCACGAGGCGAACGACATGTTTCACGGTGTCGAGGCGGTAGATGACGAGCGCCGTCTCAACTCTTGATGCCAAGCGCCGAGCCAGGAAACCGCAAAGCTCGACGCCAGCACCTATTGGGTCGTCGAGCAACTCGCCGAAAATGAAACGCCGGGCCGCATCCGCGACGTGGGACTGGAGGTCGTCGAGCGCCTTGCGCGCCGGCTCGCTCCCGACAAGGCCCCACCGGTCACCGCCACCCGATCGCGCGCCCGCCAATAGCGTCACGCCGCCCATCACCGCGCGCGGCACGTAACGGGCATCGGGGTCGAGCGCCGCCAGCTCCTCGCCCATGTAGAGATTCCCGCTTTGGAGCGCCGCCTCGGCCTCGAGGATGCGGCGCACCGCCTTCGGCTCCGACAAGAGGTCGATCGTGTACTCGAGGCCTTCCAATTCGCGGGCCGGCATGATGACGACGGCTGGCACGCCCCCTCGCTCAACGAGAACCCGGTCCCGTGTGGCGAGCACCTGGTCGACCACGGCATCGACGCTGTCGCCCTTGCCCGCGAGCACTGCCATTTATCAAGCGTATCGCTCAACGCAAGACTTCTGCGAAGGCTGGACCAATGAAAGCTGACGTTTTCGCGACACCAGCGCGCATGGTCGCCACCGGCGACGACCTCGAAACGCGGCCTGTCGCCTCACGAAGTTGGTAGCCGCGGCGAACGAGCCGGCCCGGCGAGCTCCGTTTGCAACAGTCGCGCGGCGAACGAGCGGAGAGCGAGGCCCCGGTGCGAAAGTCGGTGTTTCTCGGCCGGGCTCATTTCCGCAAAGGTGCGCCCACTTCCGCCCTCCGGCGCAAATACCGGGTCGTAACCAAAGCCCCGTTCACCACGCGGGGCCAGCACGATCTCCCCTTCGACGACACCCTCGCCGACGATCTCCACGCCGTCGGGGAAGCGACAGACGACGATGGTGCGAAAGTTCGCGCGCCGGTCAGTCTCGCCCTCGAGTGCGGTCAGCAGCTTGGCGACATTGTCGGCATAGGTGGCGGCCTCGCCGGCGAAGCGAGCCGATCGCGCACCCGGCGCCCCTCCCAGCGCCGCCACCTCGAGACCGGTGTCATCGGCGACGGCGGCCTCGCCTGTTGCTGCGACGAGCGCGACGGCCTTGAGACGGGCGTTCTCCTCGAGAGACTCCCCCGTCTCCTCGACCGCGCCGACGAGTTGCGGACGAGCGACGAGCTCCACCAGATCATCGAGCTCCTCTTCCAGAATGGCCGCTAGCTCCACGGCCTTTTCGGGATTCGCAGTGGCAAGCACCAACCGCATGCTGACTCGGCCCTCCTCACGTCGCTCCGCTGAGGCGTCAGGCCGTGACGGCCCGGCTGCGGTCCGGTGGTGGCGTCGCCAGCACCTCGGCCTGAACCTGAAGGATCTGGCCGATGCCGAGCTCGGCAAGGGCGAGCATCCCGTCGAGCTCGGTGCGGGCGAACGGCAGCCCCTCGGCCGTCCCCTGCACCTCGACGAAGCGCCCCGAGGACGTCATCACGACGTTGAAGTCGACTTCGGCAGCAGAGTCTTCGGCGTAGTCGAGGTCGAGCATGCAGACCGCTTCGACTATGCCAACCGAGACGGCGGCGCACGCCTCGCGTACGGGATGGCGAACGACCGCCCCTGAGAAGCAGAGCCGCGAGCAAGCGTCGTGAAGCGCAACATACGCGCCCGATATCGCGGCCGTCCGCGTCCCCCCGTCTGCCTGCAGCACGTCGCAGTCGATCAGGATCTGGCGCTCGCCGAGCGCCCCGAGGTCGATGATGCTGCGCAAGGCCCGGCCGATCAGCCGCTGGATCTCCTGCGTCCGTCCGGACTGGCGCCCTCTTGTCGCCTCTCGGCTCACGCGCTCGGGCGAGGATCCCGGGAGCAGGGAGTACTCCGCGGTGACCCAGCCCCGGCCGGTCCCGCGCATCCATCTCGGGACGTCCTCGTCGACCGAGGCCGTGCACAGGACCTTCGTGCGACCGGAGACGGCGAGCACCGAACCGGCGGCGAACTCGGTGAAGTCCCTGACGAAGAAACCCGGGCGCAGCTCGTTGAGGGCGCGACCGTCGTGGCGTGCGAGGTCGAGGCAATCAGGTCGTGAGTCGGTCACCCCGGCAGGGTACCCGGCCCGGGGCCGGTGGGACGTCAGAAGTAGACCGTGCGCCGCGCCCGTTCGACGACCTCAGCCACTCCGCCGGTCCAAGCCCCTGTCGAAAGGTACTTCCATCCTCCGTCACTGCACATGAACACGATGGTCCGTTGCGATCGAGTGTGCAGTAGTTACACGCACACTCACGCCGCCTCCCCTTGCGAAGAGGCGGTGACGGCCTTCGCCGGTTGCCCGGAGCCGTCTTGAGGCTTCCTGCCACGAGGGCCTTTCGGGGAGTGTGCACCGGTGTCGCTGGTACACCAAGCATCGCCTCTGCGTCCGTTTTGAGTCTCCGGGCCACTCCCGGCGACGAGGTGCTTGTTGCCGTAGGCGGCAAGGTTGCGTGCTGGGTTGTGGTCCCGGTCGAGGACCAGACCACAATGCTCGCAGCGGTAGGTCCTCGTCCAAGAGAGAGCGTGGCTTTGGCCTTCTTGCACGACGAGCACTTCTTGGAACTGGGGAACCAGCGATCGGCTACCACCAGGTGACCACCGTGCCAGCCCATCTTGTAGCTGAGCTGGCGGCCGAGCTCGCCGGGGGCTATGTCGAGGATGGACCTTTGAGCCCGGCCTTGGCCGCGTGGCCGTTGTCGAGGTGGTGACCGGGGTTCTCGGGATCAGCCTTGGGTTTGGGACAAGCCGTCATGTTCTTCACGGCCAGGTCCTCGATGACCACCGTGCCGTAGGCGGTGGCCAGGTCGTTGTGAGCTTGTGCAAGGTGTCCCGGCGCAGGTTGGCCACCCTGCGGTGACAACGGGCCAGCTTGGCTCTGGTCCTGGCCCGGCGCTTGGAGCCCTTCTGGGCTCTGGAGAGCTCCCGGTTGAGCCGGGCCATCCTTCGGGCGCGCTGAGAGATGGGTCTGGGGTTCTCGAACAGCTCACCAGTGGACAGGACGGCAAAGTGGTGGAGCCAGAGATCAACCCCGACGATGGCCTCGGGGTAGGTGGCGACTGGATCGTGACGTTCCAGCGCGCAGCCGAAGGACACCGACCACCTGCCGGCCTCCTCTTTGACGGTGGCCGAGAGCACCCTGGCCATGCCGGCCACCACCTGGTCGGACAACGCCCTCTGTGCTCCTTGGTCCGGATGACGCCGAGCCTCGGCAACTGGACATGGCGGTCGTCGAGGACCCGGATCACCCCGGTGCTGAAGCGGAAGCTTCGCTGGCCACCCTTGTTCTTGAAGCTCGGGAACCCCATGGGCCTGCCGGCCCGGGCGCCACCTCTTGAATCGAAGTACCCCTTCAGTGCCCGGGCCAGGGCGTCGAAGCCCGAGTTGTAGGCCTCCTTGGAGTTCTCTCTCCACCAGGG
>PLIM01000129.1:0-13935 GCA_003139355.1 Acidimicrobiaceae bacterium
GGAATCACGGAGAACCGATCGGGCTTGATGTCGTACTTGTCCGAGAACCGATCACGACTCCACTCCGAGTGTACGACGAACCGAGACGCTGACGCGATGAGCCAACGTAGCCCTCACGCGCCCGCGGGGCCGAGAACCGGCACCTTCGCTTCGGCAGGATACAGGTCCTCGTGCAGTTCGAGCACCATCGGGGTGTCGAGCTTCTTCGCGTACCGCGACAGGGCCAGGTACCCCGGCAGGCATGCCGCCGACCACCATTCGAGGACGAGGACCTCGGGGCGCTGGCGGCGCAGGAACCGGGTCGCCTGCCACAGGCTCGGGATCCCGTACCAGTCGAGACCGTCGAAGGTGGGTGCGAACTCGGCGGTGGCGAGCGAGCTGA
Source organism: Acidimicrobiaceae bacterium (assembly GCA_003139355.1). Lineage (GTDB taxonomy): Bacteria > Actinomycetota > Acidimicrobiia > Acidimicrobiales > Bog-793 > Fen-455. Next base: position 383 of record PLIM01000129.1, read on the forward strand.
TCTCGGTGCCGACCCGTGACTTCCCCGGATAGAGGAAGCGGGGCACGAGATTGCGCTCAAGGATCACCGAGACGTCGTGCTCCCCGGTGAGGCTTCGCGACAGGAAGTACGTGTAGTGGCTGAGCCCCGAGACAAACCGCATCCCCGAGCCAACGACGCACACCCGGTACCGACGCCTGGCCCCAGACGCGTCCGCTGCAGAGTCCGGTTCGGGCGGCCGCGTCACGCGCTCTGGCGCGGGGACGCGAGCGAGTGCTCGTACAGCGCCATCGTGTCGCGGGCCACGTCCCCCCATCCGCGTGGCAACTCGCGGTGCACACTCGTCAGGGGATGATCCAACGCGTCGCTGAGCGCGGCGGCGACGGTCTCCGGGGTCGCCGAGGTTGGCACGAAGGCCGCGCTGACACCCATCGCGTCAGCCATTTGACGGTGCGCCGCAATGTCGAACGCAACGATCGTCGCGCCGGCGACGGCGCCCTCGGCGAGCGACAACCCGAACGACTCGTGGGTCGAGAGGCTGACCACGACGGTAGCGGTGCGCTGCCAGCGGTGCAGGTCCTCGTCGCTCACACGACCGAGCATTCGGACCGAGCCGGCCACACCCGCCCTGTCGATCAAAGTGCGCAGTCGCGACTCGTCGGGACCCGATCCGCAGATGACCAGCTCGGCGCCACCGTCGACGTGCGTCATGGCCTCGATGACCGAGCCCACCCGCTTGTAGCTGTCGAGTCGCCCACAGCTCAGGATCACGGGCCGGTCCGTCTGGAACGGCTCGACTCCTTCGTACATCGAGCTGTCGACGGTGATCGCCACGACTTTGGCCCAGTCCGCACAGAACGGGTAGAGGCGGAGGATCTCGTCGCGCTCCGCGTTGGACGAACAGAAGACGACTTCGGCCTTCTCGAAGATCCGCTTGGCGACGGGGTCATAAGCGACGTGTGCGATATCCGCGAGCCGCGAGTAGCCCGCTGCGTGGAAGACCGGGGAGAAGAAGAAGGGCTTGTCGGTTGCTCCGGTCATCGCGAGGGCAACGGGGGCGTGGGAGCCGAAGGCGTGGAGCACGTCGAAGTCGCCGTCGTTGTGCTCCACATATCGGCGCAGCGACGGAGCGTATCCGAACCGGTGGCCGCCGAACCGGTTCGGGAACCGCCGCACGGTGAGGTTCTCGGAGTACCGCTCGATCAGGGGAGGTCGCGCCTTGACCCGGGTGCTGAACTGGGACATCACCGACACGGCGCAGCCGAGGTCCGCAAGCGCCGCGGCGAGATCGTGGACGTGGTTCCCCAGTCCTCCGAGGTCCGGCGGATAGGAGGGCGTCGCGATCGCGACCCGGAGCCGGGTGTCCCGTGCCATCAGCCTTGCCTCGAGACGGTGCGCGGACCGGCGGCGGGCCAGGACCTGGACCGGGCGCAAGCGTTGCACGAATACATGACGAACCGCACTCCAAGCCACTGCGGTGGGAACCGCCCTCATCGGCGAGCCCCTGCACGGGTCCCAGCGCGCGACCACCGTCGAGGCGGTCGCCCCGAGGTACGAAGTCGGGGACTTGACCAGGGGGAGCACCGTCCCCACGGTGCTCACGGCGGGCTCACGCCAGCTGAGCCCACCGAGGAATAGACCAACGGCTGCGCGCTAGCTCCAGCGTTCGACGCGGTCCAGCCATTCGGAGACAAGCACCGAGCACACCGCCGGCTGCTCTCCCCACATCATGTGGCCGGCGCCGTCCAAGACGGCGAAGGTGGCCCTCGGGAACTGCTCGAGCAGTTTCCAGGCCCCGCTGTAGCCGCACGCGCTGTCCTGCCTGCCGGTGAGGATCAACGCGGGTGCGGGAAACGGTTCCGGCAGCGTGCCGGCATCGAACGAGAACTTTCGCCCGGTGAACAGCCTCTCGAGGAAACGCTCATCGGCGGGGGCCATGGCCTGCACGACCCGGGCGTACTCCAGCAGAGAGACGTTCTGGCTGACGGCCATCGCCTCCAGCCAGCCCATGGCTTCGGACCGCGCTGCGTCCATGATGTCGCGGTCCTCGTGGATCTTGACGCAAGCCGGCAGGTTCTCGTCCTGGAGCAAGCCTGGCACGCTCATCAGCACACCTCCGATGCCGGCTGCCCGCCGGTGCACCAGGCCCAGAGCGAGGTAGGCCCCGTACGACGAGCCGGCAACGGCAAAGCGCTCGCCCGCAACGACGCTGTCGATGAACTCCTCCAGGAGCTCCAGGACCTGGTCCTCACAGGTGACCCACTCCGGCCCCGGCGTCCTTCCCATGCCGGGCAGGTCAACGTAGATGCGCCTCCAACCGCGGTGCGCTACGAAATGGCGCTCCATCTCGAAGACCATCTGCGTGTGATCGAGCGGCCACCCGTGCAACATGAGGATCGGCCGGCCTTCGCCGACGGTCTCGTAGTTGAAGGTGATGCGGCCGAGCTCGCACTCCACGAGAGCCGGATGATAGCCAGACCGGTCGTGGACAGGTGGAGCGCCCGAGCTGGCAAGAGACGCCGGGAGCTCGAGCCGCTCCTGTCGCCTGTTCGCTGCGTACGCCCGCGACCGGTCAGGACGAGGTCGTGGCGGCCCTGGCCGGCCATGCGGGCAAGTCGGCAGTCGATTCCGGCGTCAGGCATGCTGATGTCGTGAAATCCTCCAGAACCCGCCGACTGGCCCCTCGATCGCGGCGCAGCTTGGTCTCGCTCCCGTTTCTCGACGACGTCGTCGCTCGTGCTCGCCGTCCCCGCCGAGAACGGCGTCGCACGCGCATAGTCGCGACGATCGGGCCGGCCTCGAGCAGTCCAGACACGATCGCAGCCCTTGTCGGGGCCGGTATGGACGTCGCCCGAGTCTCGTTCGCGCACGGCAGCATCACCGAGGCGATCGGGCTGATTCGACGGATTCGAAAGATCGCGCCGCATATCGGGATCCTGCCGGACCTCCCGGGCCCAAAAATCCGCAGCTCCCCGTTTCCCAAGCGTGGTGTCGTGCTGGAGACCGGTGCCGAGCTTCTCCTCGCCCCAGGCTCGACAACTCCGAGGAGCTCGGAGAACCGGATCGGCGTCAGCGCCGGCGAGGTACTCGAGAGCCTCGCGGAGGGCGATGTCGTCGCGGTCGGCGACGGTGGCATATCGCTGGCGATCCTCGGTCGTCGAGGCAAGGAGCTCATCGCCCGTGTTCAGTCCGGGGGCAGAGTCATCGGGCGACCGGGGGTGACGGTGCCCTCGAGCAGACTGGAGCTTGCGACACCGACCGCCGAGGACCTCGATCGAATCGCGGCACTCGTTGCCGAGGACGTGGAGGCGATCGCCGTCTCATTTGTCCGACAGTCCAAAGACATCGATGCGGTACGTGACGCCATTGGGCACTCTGGCACCATGCTGGTCGCGAAGATCGAGACTGCTGAGGCGATCGACAATCTTGACGCGATCGTTCGAAGCGCCGACGCGGTGATGGTTGCCCGTGGCGATCTCGGCATACGGCTGCCGCTCGAGGACGTCCCCTTCCATCAAAAACAGATCATCTTCTCGGCCGTGCGCTTCGGTCGCCCCGTCATCACCGCGACCCAGATGCTCGAGTCGATGATCGCGTCGCCCGTGCCGACCCGCGCCGAGGTCACCGATGTCGCCAACGCCGTCCTGGACGGCACGAGCGCGGTCATGCTCTCGGGAGAAACTGCGATCGGCGTCGACCCGGCCAACGTCGTCTCGACGATGGCCCGCATCGTCGAGCGTGCCGAGCGTGACTTCGACTACCTCAATTGGGGCGCGGGTCTCGGCGTGCAGGAGGTGTCCGGCGATGCCCCGTTACGTCGGATCACAGCAGCAATCACCGGCGCTGCATGGCACGCCGCGCTGGAGGAGGACGTCGCCGCAATCATTGCCTGCACACAATCGGGGGCGACAGCCCGTGCGATAGCACGGTTCCGTCCGAGCATGCCGATCGTCGCGGTGACGCCTCACGAACGGACGCTCCGCCAACTCTCGATGAGCTGGGGGGTCGAGACACTCATCTCCGAGCATTCGGGGGACACCGACACGATCATCTGGCGTGCCGTCGAGAAAGCGGCCGGGGCAGGGTTCGCCGCGCCGGGAGATGTTGTCGTTGTCATCGTCGGATCGCCCTACGAGCAGGATCCTGTTGCCGACACGCTCCGAATAGTCAGGGTCCCCAAGTGAGGCCCAGTTGGACCGAGCCTTGTTGCGACGTCGTCACGGCTCGATCCTGCGCCGCGCCCGACCGCAACGGCTGCAACCGATCCGCCAGCAGGCGCCGGCTCGGCGGCGGGAACGAGCTCGAGGAACCTCTCCACCGACAACCCGAGATGCGCCGGTTGGCTAGCTGAGCCCGACGATCTCGCCGTTCTCGTCGATGTCGATGATCTCAGCCGCTGGGTGCGTCGACAAGCCCGGCATCGTGCTCATGTCGCCGCAGATGAGGTACACGAAGCCCGCGCCGACCGAGGCGCGCGCCTCGCGCACCGGCATCGTCCACCCCGTCGGTGCACCCTTCAGCGACGGGTCCGACGAAAGCGACAGGTGCGTCTTGGCGATGATGACCGGCAGGTTCCCGAAGCCGTTCTTCTCGTAGGCGTCGATCTGGCGGCTCGCGGCCGGCAGGTAGTCGACGCCGGCGGCGCCGTAGACCTTCGTGGCCACTGTCTCGATCTTCTCCCGCAACGGCGCCTCGCTCGGGTAGAGCACGTGGAAGTCGCTCGGCTCGTTGGCCGCTTCGACCACCGCCTCCGCGAGCTCGGTGGCTCCCTTGCCACCTTCGGCGAAATTGGTGCAGACCGCCGCACGAACTCCCATCGAGGCCGCGATCTCCCGGATCGCCTCGTGCTCAGAGGGGAAGTCCCCGGGAAACGAGTTGATGGCGACCACAGGCGACACGCCGAAGATCTGGATGTTCTCGATCTGCTTGCGCAGGTTCGCTCCGCCGAGACGCACCTCATCCGGGTTCTCCTCGAGGATGGCAGGAGGCAACGGACGCCCGGCAACGACCCGATGCCGGCCGGAATGGACCTTCAGCGCGCGCACGGTGGCAACCACCACGGCTGCGTCAGGCGTCAGGCCCGAAGTGCGGCACTTGATGTCGAAGAACCGCTCGGCTCCCATGTCGGCGCCGAAGCCCGCCTCGGTGATCAGAAAGTCGCCCGAGTGGATCCCGATCAGGTCGGCGACGATCGACGAGTTGCCGTGGGCGATGTTGCCGAATGGCCCGGCGTGCACGAGCACCGGCGTGTTCTCGATCGTCTGGAGCAGGTTCGGCTTGATGGCCTCACGCATGATCACCGTCATCGCCCCAGCGCCCTTCAGGTCCTCCGAGGTCACCGGCTCGCCGTCGTCGGTGTAACCCACGACAATTCGTCCCAAGCGGGCCCGCATGTCGTGCAGCGACTTCGACAGCGCGAGGATGGCCATCACCTCCGACGCTGCGGTGATGTCGAAACCGGTCTGGCGGGGGACTCCGTCCTGCTTGGAACCCAGCCCGATGACAATATTGCGAAGCGCTCGATCGTTCACGTCGAGCACCCGTCTCCACGTGATGTTGTGCAGGTCGATCTTGAGCTCGTTGCCCTTCTGCAGATGGTTGTCGACCATGGCCGACAGCATGTTGTGCGCCGCTGTCACTGCGTGCATGTCACCAGTCAGGTGGAGGTTGAAGGCTTCCATCGGGACCGCCTGGCTGTAGCCGCCTCCAGCCGCCCCGCCTTTGATGCCGAAGGTGGGGCCCATCGACGGCTGGCGGATCGCGATCGTCGCGCTCCTGCCGATGTAGTGCATGGCCTGGCCCAGGCCCACGATCGTCGTCGTCTTCCCCTCGCCGAGCGGTGTCGGGGTGATCGCGGAGACCACCACGTACTTGGCCTTCGGGCGGTCGGCGAGCTCGGCGATGGCGTCCAACTTGATCTTCGCGACATTCTCGCCGTAGTGCTCGAGCAGCTTCGGCTCGATTCCCATACCCTCCGCGATTTCAGCGATCGGCTTGAGATGTGCCTGGCGCGCGATCTCGAGGTCGCTAGGCATGGCCATGTCGGATCTCCTTCTCGGTAACCATCGGCTGCGAAGTTGAACGAGGCGCCCGCGTCGGGCAAGGCGTCTAACCGATATCGCCGGGACGCTCGATCGCTTCGGAGCAGACTCGAACCAGCTCCTGCGAGGTCGTCTCCGATGACGTCGGTTTCACTCTAGCGTCAAGGATCTGCGTCGATAACCCGCTGTTGTCTGTGCAGGGCGACCCTGGCCTGCTCGAGGCGGCGGTCGCCAACGCCACGGCGGACGCCTCTCGGCCGGCAGGGCAAGGAACAGCTCTTGCCCAACAGGGCAAAATGATGCTGTGCTTCACTGACGCGCGGTGGCTCGCAGAGAGTCTCCTCGTCGCCGTCATGGTCCGAGGTCCTTTCAGGAAGTAGACGAATGCCCTCCAAAGCCCCCTTCCTCGCGAGGTGGTCACCCAGGATCGGGCGGAAGGCCGCGCGTCTGCACTTGCTCACGGGGCCGATGACGACCATCGGCGTCTGGTCCGCTCCGGTCTGGTTGATTCTCTTCCTGGTCGGTCAGGGCTGGTCCAAGGTATGCGCCTATGCGGTGGCCGGGTTCGGCTTCGCCTGCCTTGCCTTGGCGGCGGCCAGCATGCACCTCATGTACAAAGCCTTGAGCGAGCGGTTCGGCTTCAAGGTCTCTTGGCGCAACGCACCGCCTTACCGTTACAAGGCATTCGGGACATGGTGCCGGGCCAACGGCGTGAACCCGGCCACCGGCCGGCCGCTCGGTGCCGACAGGACCCGCGATCAACCGGTGCACCGTGCTCCGGCGCATCTGGTTCGCACGCAGAGCGCTCCCGTGCTCCGCCAACCCGCGCACCGCGCCCGGTCGCAGGCAGGCCGGTAACGGGCGCGGCGAGTTGCGCGTCGCGGTGCCGTAGGCGGCATAATGGCAAGCCGAAACGCCGGAGTGACAGCAAAGGGCACGCGATGGTCCGAAGGGGGCCTAGGTGATCAACGACGGTGACACCGCATTCGTCCTGCTGAGCGCAGCCTTGGTCATGGTCATGACGCCGGGCCTCGCGTTCTTCTACGGCGGCCTCGTACGCAGGAAGAACTTCCTCGCCATCATGTTGCAGAGCTTCATCTCGATGGGGGTCGTCACCGTGATCTGGGTGACGGTCGGCTACTCGCTCGCCTTCTCCGGGAATCTCGGTGGCGTCATCGGCAACCTCTCGTGGGCCGGGTTGAGAGGGGTGGGCCCCAAGCCCGGGCCGTACGCGGCTCACATCCCCGCCCTGGCGCATTTCATCTTCCAGGAGATGTTCGCGATCATCACCCCGGCGCTCATCACCGGTGCCTTCGCCGACCGGGTGCACTTCAAGAGCTACCTCAAATTCCTGGTGGTCTGGAGCCTGATCGTCTACGTGCCGATCGTGCACTGGATCTGGGGTGGCGGGTTCCTCATGAAGTGGGGCGTCGAGGACTTCGCCGGTGGAATGGTCGTGCACACGAGCGCAGGGTTCGCGGCCCTGGCGTCGGTGTGGGTGGTCGGATCCAGGAAGTTCGCACCGGGCGAGAAGACGCTCCCGCACAACGTGGCCTTCGTCGGCCTCGGCACCGGGTTGTTGTGGTTCGGCTGGTTCGGCTTCAACGGCGGCTCGGCGCTCGCGGCCAACGGCATCGCCGCACAGGCGTTCGTCAACACCGACATCGCAGCGTCGGTCGCGATGTGCACCTGGCTGGCGATCTCGTGGTTGAGGGCCGGAAAGCCCAGCATAATAGGTGCCTTCACGGGAGCGGTCGCCGGACTTGCCTGTGTGACCCCGTGCGCCGGGTTCGTGCCGACGTGGGCGTCGTTCGCGATCGGCCTGTGCGCCGGCTCGGTCTGCTACCTGGCCGTCGAGCTTCGCGACCGTATGAAGTGGGACGATGCTCTCGACGTGTGGGCCGCGCATGGAGTCGGCGGGCTCCTCGGTTCGATGCTGTTGGGCGTCTTTGCTTATGCTTCGGTCAACGCGGCCGGCCACGACGGCCTCGTTGCCGGCAACCCTTCGTTCTTCGGCAAGCAGGTCGTGGCTGCCGTGTTCGTGGCCGCCTACGCGTTTGTCGTCACCTGGGTCATCCTCAAGGTCCTGAACCTGTTCGAGCCCATCCGGGTGCCCGACTCGGTCGAGCTCGCGGGTCTGGACACCGAGCTCGAGGAGGATCAGGCCTACATCCTGACCTGAGCGGGCAATTCGGCCCGAACGGGGTGCTCGTCGCCGTCTTCGACGACCACACAGCTGCGCGCTGGTGGCGCTTGCGAAAAGATCCGGCCGCTACGCTGGGAAGTCATGACGCTCAACACCCGCAGTTGGCTCGACCGGTACGCAGCAGAGCTGGGCGCGCCGCCTGTCGCAAACGAGGACGTCGAAGCGCTCCTCGCGCTCGCCGCAGTCGCCGCACATGCATCTGAGCGCACAGCAGCACCCGTCGCTTGCTACCTCGCGGCACGCTCGGGTGTGTCGATCGCCGAAGCTCTCGATGTCGCCCGCCGGCTCGTCGACGAGCTCGCGGAACCCGGAGGTCCGCACGACGCGGACTGAACGAGCGGTCCGGTTCAGCCCGGCAGGGCCCGTTTCGAACCCAAGTGGACTTTGCCTCACGTGAGTCGCACCGCCGGGATCGTCCTGGTCGGAGGGCGTTCGTCACGGATGGGCTCTTCGAAGCCGCTGTTGGAGTGGCACGGTTCCACGCTCGTGCGTCGCGTCGCGGGGATCGTCGCCCGTGGCGTGAGCGGTCCAGTCCTGCTCGTCCGTTCGCCGGGCCAGTGGCTCCCCTCGCTTCCTGACGCGTTCGAAGTCCTCGACGACCTCGAGGAGGGCCGGGGCCCGCTTGGCGGACTCAGCGTCGGGCTGGAGGCACTGGCAGGTCGCAGCGAGGTCGCGTACGTGTCGTCGACGGATGTGCCGTTTCTCCATCCGGCGTTCGTCCGTCGTGTCGTAAGTGAGCTCAGCGGCGGGATCGATACGTGTGTCCCGTGCGTGGGAGGGCTTCGCCAGCCGCTCGCGGCTTCCTATCGTGTCAGCCTGGCACCGCTCGTCCAGTCTCTGCTGACCTCCGACCGGCTCCGGCTCTCGTCCCTCCTCGAGGCGTGCCGCTGGAGGGAGCTCGACGAAGGGGCGCTCCTCGCCGACCCGGACCTGGCACGCTTTGACCCGGGACTCGAGTCGGTGACGAACCTGAACGATCCGCGCGAATACCAGGCGGCAACGGTGCACCCCCTTCCCACGGTTCAGGTCCAATGGCTAGGCGGAGGGGCCCCTTCCGGCATCCCGGCCCCTTGCGGCACCCAGGAACCTTCCCGCACCCCGGGGCGAGTCACGGTCCGCGCGGCGACGCTCGGAGCAGCCGCGGAGGCGATCGGCGTGAGGTTCGGCTCGCACCTCGTCGCCTCGTTGAACGGAGCGCGGATGCGCCAGGACCCCGAGGAACCCCTCGCCGAAGGGGACGTGGTCTCGTTCGCCAGGGCGGGGGCAGGCCCATGACCGCTGTCGCAGAGGCGCTCGAGGTCTGGTACTCCGCGTGCGCTGGCGCCTCGTGCCCGGACCGGGTGGAGCCGGTGCGACTCCCTCTCTCCCAAGCCGTCGGCCGGGTCACGGCCGAGACGGTGTGGGCGCTGAGGTCGTCGCCACCCTTCGACGCCTCTGCCATGGACGGCATCGCCGTCCGGGCATCCGACACGGCCGGCGTCAGCGACTCAGCGCCACTCGTGATACCCGCGGGCGCTTACGAGGTGGTCGACACCGGGGATCCTCTCCCCGAGGACTTCGACGCCGTGGTGATGCGCGAGCACGTCCGATTCGCGCATGGCGGCGCCTGGCTCCGCTCCGAGGTCGCGCCCTATCAGAACGTGCGGTCGATCGGCGAGGACATCGTCGCCAATGAGCCTCTCCTCTTCGAGGGTCACCGACTGCGCCCCGTCGACGTCGCCGCCTGCGGTGCCGCAGGCGTGACCGACGTGCTCGTCCGGCGCAAACCGATAGTCGCGGTGCTGCCGACCGGCGACGAGATACGACCGATCGGCGCCGACATCACCCGCGGCCAGTTCCACGACACGAACTCGCTCATGCTCGCATCACAAGCCGAGGAGATCGGGTGCGAGGCGATCGTGCTCCCGATCGAGCCCGACGAGCCCGAAGGCATCGGTCGCGCGGCCTTAAAGGCCGGCGCCTCCTGCGACCTGTTGATCATCATCGCGGGCGCGAGCGCGGGTCGCGCCGACTACACGGTGGAGGTGATCAAGCAGCTGGGCGTGCTCGCCGTGCACGGCGTGGCGGTCCGGCCCGGGCACCCGGTGGTGCTCGGGGTGATCGGCTCCACGCCGGTGTTGGGGGCGCCGGGCTATCCGGTATCGGCAGCTCTCAGCTTTGAGCTCTTCGCCGCGCCGCTGATCGCGCGCCTCGAGGGCACTGTAGAGAGAGCGCGGCCGAGCGTCCGCGCACGTCTCGCCCGCAGGGTCGCCTCACCCGCGGACCTGGACGAGTGGGTGCGAGTCCGTCTCGGCCGGGTCGAGGGCCGGCTCGTGGCAACCGAGCTTCCTCGCGGCGCGGGTGCGCTGAGCTCGCTCGTGCGAGCCGACGGGCTGTTGCTGATACCAGCCGGTGCGGAGGGCCGCGACGCAGATGCCGAGGTGGAGGTTCGGCTGCTCAGGGACCTGGGCGGGATCGAGAACACCATCGTGGTGATCGGCTCGAACGACCTCGCGCTCGACCTGGCGGCATCCGCCCTGCGCAGCCGCAGTGCGCGCCTGACCCTCGCTGTGTCGAACCTCGGCTCGCTCGGGGGCCTCGAGGCGCTGCGGGACGGACTCTGCCACCTCGCCGGATCAGACCTGCTCGACCCCGGGACGGGCGAGTACACCCTTGGTCACCTCGATCAGGTGCTCCCCGGGCGCGACATCGCCGCTGTGCGGCTCGTCGGTCGGGAGCAAGGCCTCATCGTCGCGCCCGGCAACCCGCTCGTCCTGCGCGGCATCGAGGACTTGGCGCGCGCCGGACTCAGGTACGTGAACCGCCAACTGGGCTCGGGCACTCGCGCGCTCGTCGACTACGAGCTCTCCCGCTTGGGCATCGCACCGGCGTCGATCACCGGCTACCAACGGGAGGAGCACACCCATCTTGCGGTCGCTGCTTCGGTCGGCTCGGGGCGCTTTGACTGCGGCCTCGGCGTGGCGGCAGCCGCTCGCGCGTTCGGGCTCGGCTTCGTCCCGGTGAGATGCGAGCCGTACGACCTCGTGCTGAACACGGCCTCGCTCGAGGACCCTCTCCTCGGGCCGTTCTGGGACCTCCTGTCGTCGGACGACTTCCGGGCCTCCGTGCGGGCGCTGGGTGGCTACGACACCTCGGAGATGGGAAAGCGGATCCTCTGATCGCAGCGCCGTTGGGTCTCGGCGCGCAGTCTCGAATCAGCTCGGTTGCCGGCTCAGTGTTGGCGCGCGTGTGAAGCGGGCACCACAGGAGGCGAGACGTAGCCGACGAGCTGGCCGCCTTCGCCCCTGAGATCGGACTTGTACTGGTCGTTACCGGTCTCGACGACGCTGAAGCCGGTCCGTTCGCCATCGCCGTTCACTACGTTCGGGCCCCTCGCACCGGGCGAGTAGCTGACGACGACCGCCACGTGCTGAGCCTTCGAGGTCTGCACGTCCAACCCATAAACGGCGACGTCCCCGGCTTGCGGCACGTAGCCGGAGCCGATCGGGTGCCAGGTGTGGTGAGCGACTCCCCACGAGTAGAAGCTCACCGCGGCTGCGTTGATCTCGTCCGGGCCCAGGCCGTAGACGAACTGGACGCCAGCCTTGCGCCAGGCCCAAGCGGCAAAGTCGGCGCACCACTGCTCGTCGCGGTCCGAATTGGGGCAGTCAGCGATCCCGGCGTGCCAGTAAGCGCTGAAGCGGTTGCAGTAGGTGTCCGCGGGATCGGTCCTGTAGCCGAGCTGGCTCGTGGCGAGCGCGACGATCCGGGCACGTTGCGGGGACAGCTTCGGCCCGGCGTCGCCACCGAACGCGACCATCGCGGCCACGATCAGGACGATGGCGGCGAGTCCGAGTGCAAGGCGCCTCCGCCGGATCGCAGCTTTGCGCACCCGGCGCCGCCGAGCGGCCGTGGCGATGTGCGCGCTCCGACGGGTGGACGACCTCCTCGGCAAGGGCGCCTCCGATCGGGTCCGCGGAGTCGATGACCAAGGCGGGTCGGAGGCGGCCGGCACCCTTCAACTCTGGCGCGTCAGGCTTCGCCGGCGGTGTCACCGTCACTCGCGGTGCGCGTCGGAACCACAGCGACCGGGCATGGCGGGCCCGGCTCGCTACTGCGGCTGGCTCGGGCCTGAGGCGAAGGATCCCGCGGCCAAGCCGGGGGCGCTCGATGAAGCGGGCCCCCGGGAGCGTCCCAAGGAGGGAACGACACCTGTGGTCAGAAGACCTACCAGCGTGGCCGGTTTTCACCCTCGAGCCCGGCTCTTGAGTGCGGGCTTACACCCGAGGACCCGACAGACACGCTACGACTGTCCCGACCCGGGCGAAAGGGCCTTGTCCGACAGGACTCCAACGTCGACCTCGGGGTGATTCACGGGACGCAGGTCACCTTAGGTCCGCGGGCGGTCGTCGTCGGGTCAGGTCCTCGTTTCCTCTGGTATCGCCACAACGAGTGTGCAGATAAGTACAGAGAGTGACTTCTATGGGAACTGTGGGAACGCACTTGTCTGCCCCGCTCCCTCGTCTTGGGAAAGGTGCTCAATGATGACTCGGCAGAGCCGCCAACTGTCACCTCAGGAACCGGGTCGCCGTCGCGACATCACCGGCGCTAGGACGAAAGGGCGATCTGGACCGACGGCGGCGTCCGCGGTCCAAGGAGCCGGAGACACTGATTTCAGGGACTTCTGCGGGTACGGACCTCCGCGCGCTCTCGCTTTCGAGACCACCTCTAACAATCCAGCAGGGCCCGGCGGGCTGGGTGCGGTCCTGTCTTGCTATTGCAAATCGGACCTATCAAGCCAGATCCCGCCCGGTGCATCCCTGCGACTTTGCAATGGACATGGCATGGGGCGTGACAAAGCCATTTGACATGCCGCTTGACATCTGCGGCTTCTCACGGGAGTGTTTACCCAGCGAGGGAAGCGTTGATTCCCAGCCCTTATGTGGTCGCTTGGGCTGGTTGGAGCAAATAGCGAACCCGTCCTCGCTCGACAGTCAAGGTGATTCAACACCTGCGAGCGGAGTGAGTGGAAACGACGGGTTCTCTCAAGTCTCACCACACGACAGCCTTTGTGGAGTTGTCATCGGCTGTCCACAGCAAACTCTCCGTGGTCGGCGTCAGTGATGTGCCCACCGATCGTGGCCGTCTTCGCTGTCTGAACCCGCCCAACGATTTGTCGCTCGAAAGGATTCTTTCAGCCACAAAGCGGCTCTTCATGGATTCTGAGGCTCGCCTCGTCCCGCCTTGCCCTCGATGGACGAAATGTTGCGGTTCTAGCACGTGGGAGGGCATTTCCGCCTCGCCTGGACCGCACCAACAGGGGAAGGTGACCGCAATGAGTGGTCACA
>PLIM01000129.1:13997-14559 GCA_003139355.1 Acidimicrobiaceae bacterium
TGATCGCCAGTCCTTATTTGGTCGCTCGGACTGGTGGGAGCAAATAGCGAACCCATCCCCGCTCGGCAGGCAAGTAGTTCACGAGCGAAGTGGGTGGGAAAGACGGGTTTTCTCCGGTCTTCAGGCGTAACAGCCTTTGTGGAGTGGTCGTCAGCTGTCNNAGTTGTCGCCCGCAATGACGCTTGCTGGCATGAGGCGGCTCATCGACTCTGGGGCTTCGTCGCGCCCTGGTGCCGATGGGCAAGGTGTTGCGGTTGTGACAGGTGGGGCGTCTGTTCTCACCCGTCAGGGCCGCACAAACAGGGCACTCCTCCACGGGAGTGCACGGGGGGGAGCGACCTGTGAACCCGACGCTCTGGTCAAGCACTCCACCCGGACGACAGGAGCACTGTGACATGAAGCTCCGNNCTTTCACCACCTCCACCACGAGTGGCCAGACGATCACGGCTGGCACCGGCTGGACCACGACCACGACCGACCCGACCACCACGACCACCACGACCGCGCTGACCGACCCGACCGACCCGCCTCCGCCGACGGTGAGTGTCACCTACCCGGTTGA
>PLIM01000129.1:14592-14831 GCA_003139355.1 Acidimicrobiaceae bacterium
CGGCACCACGACCTGGATGCTCTCCTTGGCGGCACAGAGCCTCGTGCCGGGGGATACCTACACGGTCGTCGCCCAGGCCACGGACAGCCTCGGGAACCTCGGCACCAGCTCGACCGTCAGTTTCACCTACATCATCCCCACGGCTCCCCCGGCGGTGGTCGTCACCTACCCGGTTGACGGCACGACCTACGGCCCTAACTGGACCGGGACGATCACTGGCACGGCCTCGCCTAACTCTG
>PLIM01000169.1 GCA_003139355.1 Acidimicrobiaceae bacterium
CTAGGCGACCGGGGGTCGTGCAGCACTGTCAAGAGAGCTGTCGAGCCTGGGGATGCCACGGTGTGGATCAGGCGAGGGGGGTTCTGGCTGCACCATCCCCCTGTTACGCAGCTTCCTCGCCCAAACTTGCGGAAGGTGCACGGCCCCCCACCTCTCCTCGCAAGGCGACCGAGGTCGTGCACCTTCTATCAGTATCGGCTCAGGTCGCTCGGCCCTTGAACGCTCGCTTGAAACGGTGAGCAGCGCGCGGGTGGCGGCAGGTACGGCCCCGACCGGTGCACCTCTCGTACCTTGTGATGGTCCATGATGGGACCCGTGAACGACTTTCTCGTCGTCTACCTGGACTCGATCGACGAGCAGCTCTTGGAGTACCTCGACGAGGACGACGAGTTGAAGCTCGATGCCGTCCAACGTCTTCGGTTCTACACGACCGCCCTCCTGGACGGTTCGATCACCCCGGACCACGTCGAGGACGACTGGCCGGACTGGTATCAGCTTGTTCCCGCCTTCGTGGCCACCTATGGCACCGAGGAGCTACAGGAGCTGGAAGGCGCGTCGGTGTTCCTTGAAGCGATCGAGGAGCAGGACGACGTGAGCCTGACCGAGGCCGACCGGGCCTACCTCAAGGCGCTGGAGGCGTGGCTCGGCATGTACCCCGAGATGCGAACCACCGAGTAGCCGAGCGCGCTCAGAAGCCACGCGGAGAAGCTGGCTCGGCGACCCCAGAGCGAGTCGGCCGTTCCCGGGCCATCGATCTGGCGCGGGCCCCTACGGGGGCGGACCGGCTTTCGGAGCGCCGATCTGTTCGCATCCATCCCCGACCGCTTGTGGGATCGAGTGGATAGGTGCCTGCGGACGAGCCAAACTCTGGCATGGACGACACCCTGGCTCCAACCAGCGATCTCAACGATGTCGAGGCCCGCCTGGCTTTGCCGCTGGCCGAAGCAATGCTCACCCAGCGGGCGGTCCGCCGGGTCCAGCCCGACCCGGTCGACGACCGCATCGTTCTGCGATGTTTGGAGTTGGCCCTGGAAGCGCCGACCGCCTCGAACGGCCAGAGCTGGGAGTTCGTGGTCGTGAAGGATCGCGCGGTAAAGGCATCGCTGGCAGCGCAGTACCGGCGGGTGTGGAGGCTGTACGGCGGGCTTGGTCGGCTGGTCAAGACCGACGAGCAGACGGCCAAGATCCGGAAGTCGGTCCATTGGCAGGTCAAGCACTTCGAGGAGATCCCAGTTCTTGTCGTGTGCTGCCTGCGAGGCGGTGCCCGAGTGCCCTTCGTCCCCAACCCTCCGTTCGTCGCGTCGAGCCACTACGGGTCGGTGTACCCAAGCGTTCAGAACCTCCTACTGGCGGCGAGGTCCGTCGGCCTCGGCGGTGCGCTCATCACCATGCCGCTGTGGTCCAACACGGTGGCTCGCCGCATCCTCAAGCTGCCCTTGAGCGTGGAGCCGTGCTGCATCGTGACCCTCGGCTGGCCGAAGGGCCACTACGGCCGCAAAGCTCGCAAACCGATCGGCACTGTCGTCCACCTCGACCGTTACGGGCAACAGCCTTGGCGTGACGAGGCGCCGGGCTGATCCTTCACGTTGCCGAGGGAACACTATCTCCTGGTCCCAGGTGGAGTGCTCCTGACATCGGGCGAAGCCATTCAGGCGCGGAGGCTGAAACTACCTCGGGACCGCACAGATTGTTCTGCCGAACTGCCTCCGGAGCCCGACTTGGCCGCGCCGGAGTCGGTGATCTGCACGACCTATCAGCGCGCCCTCTCAGCTTTCCGGGAAAGCCCGGTCGACAGCATCGATGAGGTCCGCGTCCGAGAGATGCAAGTACCGACTTGTGGTCGCGATGTTGGAATGGCCCATCAGGCGCTGGACGACGTGGATGTCCACGCCCCTGCGCACGAGGCTCGTGGCGTAGGTGTGACGCCACCCGTGGGCGAAGTGCCGACCGGCCACGCCCTGATACAGCCCAGTACGCGCCGAGTTGAGGCTGGCAACGTCATCGGGTGACGTCTGCTCCGATCGTCTCCGTCCGAAGATGCCTCGCAGCAATCTCTAAGCTCGGGCGAAGCTGGAGGGCTACGTACAGCAATCGTTCATGGGTGTCGGAGGTCTTGCCAACTAGTCTGTGCAAGAGTCCTCGTCCGGAGGGATGACCTGATCCGAGCCTACGTTCCGTCGTGGCCGCCCGTGCCCAGAGGTCATCGGCGATCATTTGCCGAGGTCGCAGAGAAGACCTCGTGGCAGAGCCGTGCGCTGGTCACCACGACGACGACCGTAACTGTTTCGCAAGTCAACCAGCACGTGAACGGTGGACGTGCGCCGATCGGCGGCTACGCGGCGGCTGTAGTGCTGGAGGATCTCTCTCTCTACCTTGCGAAGCTCCCTCTCAAACTTTGTCCCGGTCATCGGGATCGGTCCTCCACGGCCCGTGGGGGTCCGACGATGTAATACGGTTCGGCCACGACGTGTGCCTGCTGCCCTGTCTTCGCTTGCGCCATGTTGGTCAGCAACTGCTGGAACGTCTCGGGCCTCGGGGCCCGAACATCGGCCGCAGCCGTTCCGAGGTCGTGTCCCCACACACCTGCGACGACAACTATGAGAACGAGACTAAGCGCTTTACGTCCGTATCCCCTCAGTCCTCGGCGAGGATCGCGGCCAACTCGGGAGTGGGCTGCTGCGGGATCGTGCACCGCGAGAAGTGACCGTTCACGAAGCGCTGCATCGAACGTCCGGCACGGGCTCTTCAACGCTGCCTTGTGTTGAGACTGGAGAAAACTTGCCGTTTCCCACCCACTTTGCTCGCAGGTGCTGAATCACCTTGACTGCTGAGCGGGGACGGGTTCGCTGTTTGCTCCAACCAGCCCAAGCGACCAAATAAGGACTGGGAATCGAGGCTTCCTTCGCTGGGTGAACACTTGCATGAGAAGCCGCCGACGTCAAGTGGGGAGTCAAATAGTCTTGTCAGGCCCTATGGTCCGGCACGTGCATACCCATGTCACGATCGAAGGAATGCCACGCGCGGGATTCGGCTTCGTGGGTCCGACTTGCAAAAGCAGGGCAGGCCTGCGCCCCAGCCCGCCGGACCAGGTTGGATTGCCTGGCCAGGATTTCGGAAGCGAAAGCGCCCGGAGGCCCGTACACGCAGAAGTCAGTAGAAACACCGTTTTCGGCTCTCCTGATCGCGGAAACCGCCATCGGTCGCAGACTGCCTTTCCCTCTGACCGCTTGGGATGTCGCGACGGTGACCCAGTTCCTGAGGTGACAGTTGGCGGCTGCTGGGTCATCATGAAGCACCTTTCCCAAGACAAGAGCGCGGACAAATACGTGCGCTTTCATTGTTCCCATAGAGGCCACCCGTGGCGCTCAACTGATCACTCTTTGTGGGGATGCCAGAGAACCCGAGGCGCAACGGCTCTTTCTTGGGCACATCGTGCGCGATCCAGAGTATGCGGTCTTGATGACAATCCGATACCTGAGCTTCGTGCGACCGCCGGTTGGTCGACTCGGTCGCAACGTGGCGCACCCGATCGGGAGTCCCGGTGTCGTCGAGCACTTCGACGTAGGCGTGAATGAGGCGAAGTGCACGGAGACGAGCGCGAACGACGAGCAGGTTCCTGACGGGCGCCACGAGAACGGCGACTGTTTACGGCGAATGGCTCGACCTATGTCCCGAGTACGCCCTCGTCGAAGCTTTGGAAAAACGCTAACCGTACTCTTAAGGCTGGCTACCGATGGCCACGTGCCCCGCGCGCAGGCACGAAGACTGGAAGGAGCACTTCTTGGCCCGTCGTGGTGGGCCATGACGGACCCGTGAGTGACTTCTGCGTCACATACCTGGACTCGATCGACAAGCGTCTCCTTGAGTACCTCGATGAGGACGACGAGTTGAAGCTCGATGCCATCCAACGCCTTCGGTTCTACACGAGCGCCTTGCTCGAAGGTTCGATCACTCCGGAGCACACCGAGGAGGCCGGACTGTTATGCGCTCGGCCCCGCCTTCGTGGCCACTTACGGCATTACGTGTGCAGTCCGCGTGTGCGTGGGTCGGCATCAACGGTAGCGTCACATCTCATGAGTTCCTTCGGGACTTGGCTAGTAACTGGGGATGTCTTCTCGACGGTGGAGCCGTTTGATCGACAGTCGTCGACCTACGGGCCGATCGCGACATGGGTAACGGCGTCGTCCAGCTGCTTCAATGGCTTAGGCGTCGTTATCGTTCCGCCCGTGGGCTACGAGCACTCGTCGAGCTTCCGTGCGTTGCACGTGCTGGCTCAAGAGCTGGCGGAGCGCGGGTGCTTGGTTGCGCGGGTGGATCCGTTCGGAACTGGCGACAGTGCGGGAATCGCTCGTGATGTGACCAGCTTCCGAGCTTGGCAGAACGCCGTGCAGGAGGGAGCCGCATATGTCAGGAAAGCTGGTGCTCGCGAAGTCTTGCTACTTGGCTGCCGGATCGGTGCCACCCTCGCCCTCCTTGCGGCACCGTCCGTGGAGGCCATAGCGGTTGCGGCGCTAGCGCCTGTGCTGTCGGGCCGCCGCTATGTACGCGAGCTGCGGATGATGAGCCTGCACCACGAAGAGGCCGGACTAGGAATGATCGTCGCGGGCACAGAGTTTCCGAGATCCCTACTCGCAGATATCTCAGAAGTCGATCTTGTCCGGAACTATCCCGGCGGTGTTCCGTGTTTGCTGGTAGCTCGAACTACTAGCGACGACCTGGAGTCCGCCTTCGCAGAGGGACAGACAGCCAGCGGCACAATGGCCGAGGTGTGGGTCTCGTCCGCGCTCGGTAGGTTCCTTGATCGCGCAGCCGAAGAAGCAGTGATTGACGCGACCTTCACGACTGAGTTGACCGAGTGGATCTGTGGCTGGGCACCTGGCGTGCCCGACGTCGATGGTGCTAGCGCCGCACTTGGTGACTTGTCGCCTGTGCCTTCGGGGCCAGATTGCGATGCGACCTCGCTGACGTGGGCTGGCCGTCGGGTGTCTGAGAAGTTCGTGACCGTCGGTCACGACCGGTTGGTCGGTTTGCTGACAACACCACAGGATGTGATCTCGCCAGCAGGGAACCTGGTTGTCTTCTTGAACAGTGGCTCCGATCCACATACGGGACCTGGCCGAGCGTGGGTCGAGATGGCTCGCGGCCTCGCGACTTGCCAAGTATCAGCACTACGGGTCGACATGCGAGGGTGGGGTGACAGTCCAGACGGTCCCAGGGGTCGGTACGCCCCAGGCCGACCTTACGACCCCCACTCACTCGACGATGTTCGTGCCATCCTCGCGTGGTTGTGCCAGCAAGGCTGGGACAGAGTCGTCTTGGCCGGACTTTGTGTAGGGGCCTGGCTGGCTCTTGAGGTAGCTCGCGACACCAAGTTTGGAGGAGTACTTGCGCTAAATGCCCCCATGCTCTACCAGCTTGGTGATCCGATCATCGTCAACAGTGAAGCCTGGCGCGTATCCCACCAAGCAGAGATTGCCGAAATAAAGCGAGAGGCAGCTACAGGTCGGTGGGACCGAGAGGATAGAGCGGGAATGCGTCCTCCCGCTGGACTGTGGCTCGATTCTCTGGTCGAAAATGGGATACCGATCTCGTTGATCTATTCTAGCGATGACTATGGCCTTGAGTATCTTACTGACCGGCTACCTGTCCGTCTAGCGGCGGCCCAGGAGTCCGGGTCGGTGCGGGTGCACGTGATTCCCGATATCGATCATTCAATGTTCCGTACGTGGCTCCGACCGAAGGTCCTCGAAATCTTCGTCGACGAGCTGAACTGCGGGATCGGGTGAAATAGGAGGAGTGCACTCAAGAAGGAGGTCCTCCGACGGTATCGCACTTGCTCTGCTGCTCGGTCTGGCCCGGTCTTGTCACCAGGGCGAGCGGTCACACACGGCGCTATGTTCCCGAGTCGAGGTCAGCAGGAAGCTCGGTGTCATATCGCCGACTGCCGGGTGCGAGGAGGCTCCTGAAGCAAGGACCTGGAAGCGAAACAACCCCAGACTAGCCAGCTGTGAATGCTGATCGAAAACAGGAGGGCACGCTGGTCGCGGCGGACGGTGCACCTCCGGTCGCCGGGGAGGACATCTCCTTAGCCACCAAGGGCAACGCCCGGAAAGCCTCGGCCCGTCCAACCTCCAAACTCACAGCCTGGGCCAAGCGGCTTCGCGCTTTCGTCGCCTACGTGCTGCTTTTGGCCGTCCTTGGGGCAGCGGGTATCGCGGCCTTCGCACGGCCCAGGCCAACCTGCAGACCGCCCTCACAGGTGCCAACGCCTACTGGATGGAGTCCAACCAGACCTATCGGGCATCGATGTGGCCGGGAACACGACCGCGTCGAACATCTCCGAGATTGACACGGGCGTGAACTATGTCAGCGGTACCAACTCCTCGGGACTCGACGTGGTGTCGCTCTGGACCGACGGGACCACCTCGCTCGTGCTTTTAGCCTACGCGCCGGGCACCCACGACTGCTGGTCCATAATCGACTTGAAGGCCCCAAGCTCGACTGTCTGGGGCGGTCTTGGCATGGGTACCTACTGCGCGCGCGACGCCGGCGTTGCGGCGAGCGACTGTGTTGCAAAACGCACGGCCCCGACGACCGGCACATTGACGGGGCCGCAGACAGGTGGCTTCCCCAGCGCCTGAGCCCTGGATGGTACATAGAGCCGATCTGCTCGGACGGCCTCTCGTCCTGCAGTAACGGATTTCATGGAACCCGGTGAACGACTGCTCGTCGTCTTGCCGGACTCCATCGACGAGCGTCTCCTGGACGAATCGACCAGGATGACGAGGTGCACGGCCCCCTACTCTCCCTCGCTAGGCGATCGGGGGTCGTGCACCACCTATCAATATCGACTCGGGTCATCCGGCCCTTGAACGTTATGGT
>PLIM01000134.1 GCA_003139355.1 Acidimicrobiaceae bacterium
GGCAAGGGCACCTTGTTCCGCGCCTTCGGCAGCCGGGCCGCTTTGATCCAGGCCTTATGGGCACTTCGGACTGAGTCTCTCCGTCACGCGATCGAGAGCGGACCGCCGCCGCTCGGCCCGGGGGCCGATCCGCGCCAGCGCATTGTTGCCATTCTCGATGCCATCCTCGTTGTCAAACTCGACAACCGTCATCTGACGCTGGCGTTAGAGGAGCGTTCCGGCAGCGCGAGCCTTTACGAGCAGCCCCAGTACCAACTCGTGCACCGGCTCCTCAGCGACCTGCTTCGCGACGCCGGCCGCGGCGGCGAAAGCGAGTTGCTCGCGCACCTGCTGCTAGCGGCCGTTCGGGCGGATCTGCTCGACCACCTGACCGGTTCCCGAGGGATCTCACGCCGCCAGCTGCGCGCAGGAGTCGCCGGCGTGGTCGATCTCGTCCTGAACGGGTCAGGTGGCTGACCACGCGTCACGACCGCGGGCCAAGTGCGCGTTTGGACGCGCTTTCACCGCAGCCTCCCAACGCACTCGCGATCTGGGGACTGTGTCCGCCCGGGATCGCGAGGACAACGATCGACCATCCGCGGCTCACACGGAGCTGTGAGGGTAATCACGCCGCTTTTTCCCGACGGGCAAGCAGTCTCAGATCATCGAGACCGATGACGCCAGGGTTTGAATAACATTCATTCGGTGCCCGAGCGATCGGACACCGAAATTAGCGTCTGAACAGCCAGAACGTTGTGGTTATGACAACGGCGGAGGGAGTGGGATTCGAACCCACGGTGCCCTCGCGGACACAACGGTTTTCGAGACCGCCCGATTCGGCCACTCTCGCATCCCTCCGGGCGGGGAGGTTAGCCGACGATGTCGCGACGGTCTGCGAAGAAGTCCCGCAAGAGAGCTCCAGCTGTGTCGGCACCCACGCCGCGGAGAACTTCGATCTCGTGATTGAGGCGAGGGTCGGCGCAAAGGTTGTACAGGGACCCGCAGGCGCCTGCCTTCGCGTCGAAGGCGCCGAAGACGAGGCGCTTGACTCGGGCGAGCACCGCGGCGCCCGCACACATGGAGCAAGGCTCGAGGGTCACAACGAGCGTGGCTTGGTCGAGGCGCCAGGTGCCGAGCACCTTGGCAGCGTCTTGGAGGGCGAGGATCTCGGCATGAGCCGTCGGGTCCTGGCGCAGCTCGCGTTCGTTGTGGCGCCGGGTGACGACCCGCGCTCCGACGAGGACGACGGCTCCGACCGGGACGTCGTCGTGGTCGGGAGCGAGCGCGGCCTCCGCCAGAGCGATGGCCATGGCCTCGGCGTCGGTCACGTTGGGAGCGTAGATCCGCGCGTCAAGCCGCGTACGGGGCCACGGTCGTCGGCAAGCTCGAGAGTGCCGGTGAGCGTGACGGCCTCGAGAAGGCGCCGGTCATGGGTGACGAGCAGCAGCGTGCCATTCCAGCTGGAGAGCGCCACTTCCAGTTGCTCGATGGCGGGGAGGTCGAGATGGTTGGTCGGCTCGTCGAGCACGAGGCAGTTGGTGCCCCTGGACATGAGCAGCGCCAGCTCCGCTCGCGTGCGCTCGCCGGGCGACAGGGTTCCGAACGCACGCTCGACCTCACCGGCGCCCAGTCCAAACTTGGCCAGCAGCGAGCGTGCTTGACCAGTCTCCATTCCGGTCGCGCCGAGGAAGCCGGTCATGAGCGGCTCACTCGCGCCAAAGCGCCGCCTGGCCTGGCCGAGCTCACCGAACACCACACCGGGACCGATCCATCGCTTGCCTTGGTCGAGCGGCGTCGTCCCGAGGATCATCCCGAGCAGCGTCGTCTTGCCGGCCCCGTTGCGCCCCAGAATTCCAAGGCGGTCGCTCCAGCCGAGCTCGAGATCGATAGGTCCCAGGTACCAGTTCCCACGTCGGACGACCGCGCGCTCGAGTCGCGCGACGACATTGCCGCTGCGAGGCGCGGCCGCGATCTCGAGATGGAGCAGCCAGGGCTCGAACGGCTTTTGCACCTGTCCGAGCCGCTCGAGGGCACGTTCGGTCGCGCGGACCTTTGAGGCCTGCTGTTCGGTGCGATTCACCCGGAAGTCCCTTTGCATCTTGTCGTTGTCCTTCGGGTTCTTGGCCGCCCTTGCGGCCCCCGTCACCGCCCACTGGCGCTGCTGGCGCGCTCGGGCGAGGAGCCGGTCACGTTCGGTGCTGTGGACGAGGTGAGCCTCCTCGGCGTGGCGCTGCGCGGTGGCCCGAGCTGCGAGGTAGGCCTGCCAGCCTCCCCGGTACAGCGTCAATCTGTGAGAACCGGCGTCGATTTCTCCGATCGAGGTCACGATGCGTTCGAGAAACGCGCGGTCGTGGGACACCACGACAAGTCCCCCGCCGCGGCGATCCAAGAAGCCCTCGAGCCGTTCGAGGCCGTCGAAGTCGAGGTCATTGGTGGGTTCGTCCAAGAGGACGATGTCGAATCGGGACAACAGGAGGGCCGCGAGCGCCGCCCTCGCCGCCTGGCCACCGGAAAGGTGCGACATGTCGAGCCGCAGCAGTGACGCCGGGAGAGCGAGGTCGGCGCAGATGATTCCTGCCCGGGCTTCGAGGTCCGGACCGCCGAGTGCCAGGTACCGTTCGAGCGCGGCCCCGTACCGGGCGTCGGCTCCCTGCTCAGCGGAGGCCAGCGCGCCTGCCGCCCGATCGAGCGCGGCTTGTGCGTCGGCGACTCCTGTCCGCCTAGCGAGGTAGTCGGCGACA
>PLIM01000043.1 GCA_003139355.1 Acidimicrobiaceae bacterium
TGCGCCTGGACGGGCGGGGTCGGCTCCTGCGCCCGTGAACCACAGTGGCCCGGCTGCCGGCAGTCCGCTCGCGGCCGGCTCCGCCACCGGCGGCGATTGCAGCCTCGTCAACTGGTTCGTGGGCCATCGGGCCTAACGGCGCACCTCGAGATGAGGATGGATCAGGACCGCGCAGCTCGCCGTCGAAGGGTACCTCGGGCACGGCATTTGAGGTTACAGCCTCTCCCGTCGAGAGTTGATGCACCAGCCAGTGAAGCCACTGCGCCAGTCCGGCCGACCGAGGAGTCCGATCATCGGGCGCCAATCGGAGCACACCGCACAGCTCGTGACCTGCTGTATGTCTCGGTCACGACAAACCGGGAAAGCTGAAGATCGTGGGTCGCCCCGGCTGGTGGTTGATCCTCTTCTTCATCCCGTTGGCCTGCCTCGTTATCGCTCTCATAGTTCTGGACGATCTGTCGAAGAGCTTCGGAAAGGGCGCTGGCTCCACGATCGGGCTCTTCTTCCTGGGCTTCATCTTCTCTCCGATGCTTGGGTTCGGGAGCGGGCAGTGTCACGGCCAAGAAGTCGCGCGGCCCTCGGCTACTGGCCCGTCTGGTCCTCAAACCCTGGCCAGGTCCCCGAACTTTGCGTAGTTCGCGATGAACGCCAAGCGCGCAGAGCCCGTCGGGCCATTCCGGTGCTTGGCGACGAGCACCTCCGCGGTCCCGCGGTCAGCAGAGTCGGGGTTGTAGACCTCATCGCGGTAGATGAACATCACGACGTCGGCATCCTGCTCGATGGCGCCGCTCTCCCGAAGGTCCGCAAGCATCGGCCGCTTGTCCGCCCTCGCTTCGAGACCTCGGGACAGCTGGCTGAGCGCCACGACCGGTAGTTGCAGCTCGCGCGCAAGGATCTTGAGCCCGCGGGAGATCTCAGAGATCTCGACCTGGCGGTTCTCGGCTGACGACCGGCCCGTCATGAGCTGGAGGTAATCGATGACGACGAGGCCGATGCCGTCCGACGAGCGCATCCGCCGCGCTTTGGCCCGGATATCCATGATGGTCACGTTCGGGTTGTCATCGATGAACAGGGGCGCTGTGTCGATGCGGCCAATCGCGCTCGAGATGCGCGGCCAGTCACTGTCGAGCAGGCGGCCGTTGCGAAGCTTGGTGACGTCGAGACGAGCCTCGGCCGCCAACACGCGCTGGGCGATCTCCAAGTGGCTCATCTCGAGCGAGAAGAACAGCACCGGTACCCCGTGGTTCGAGGAGGCGTGCGCCGACAGTCCGAGCGCGAAGGCCGTCTTTCCCATCGACGGCCGGGCGCCAACCACGATCAGATTGGATGGCTGGAGGCCCGAGAGAAGATAGTCGAGCTCGCCATAGCCGGTAGGCACACCAGTGATCGTCTCGCCCCTGCCGTAGAGGTGATCAAGACGTTCAAGACTCTCGGTCAGAAGGTCCTTCAGTGAGCGCACCGTGTCCGAGGTGCGCCGCTGGGCGACATCGAACACCAGCGCCTCGGCCTGGTCGAGGGCTCCGGCAATGTCAGCGGGAACCTCGTAGCCGATTTCGGCGATCTCATGCGCGACTCCGATCAGGCGGCGAAGCAGCGCGTGCTCCTGCACGATGCGCGCGTAACGGCCGGCACTTGAGATCGCCGGCGTGTTGGCCTGCAACGCGATGAGCGCCGCTGCTCCGCCGGATGCATCCAGCACGCCGACTCGACGCAGCTCCTCGGGGACCGTCACATAATCTGCAGGCTCACCCCTGGCGTACAGCGAAGTGATGGCCTCATAGATGTGTGCGTGCGACGGCTTGTAGAAGTCCTCGGCGCTGACCTGTTCGACCACGACTGCGATCGCATCGCGCGAGAGCAGCATCGCCCCTAGCACGGATTCCTCGGCATCAAAATTGTGCGGCGGCACCCGCGAGCCGCCCGCACTGCCTCCCGTGGCTGATGGACCCGACCCGCGCCGGCGTCGCGAGATGTCGGGGACGGGTTGCAATACAGCCATCACGATAAGGATGAACGCATCGGCCTGGGGGGCGCTAGGGCCGGATCTTGTGGATTACCCGCAAAATACCTGGCAAATCCTGTGCACGGAACGTGGACAAGCGCTCTCACGCCGTTGCGAGCCATTGTGCGGGCAAAGGCGAAGAGTTCATGCTCGAAGGGACGGCCCAGGTGCACAAGCACATCCCGATCCTGACATCCGGCTATATCACCGCCGTCGGGTGCCGAAAGTGCGGTCAGCTCGAGCTCACAACCTCCAGGGTGAGACGGAACTCGACGTCCGGGTGAAGGCGCACTCCCACCTCGTGCGCACCGAGGGTCTTGATGGCCTCGTCGATGACGAGCTTGCGTCGGTCGAGCTCGACGCCGGACTGGCGGCTGACTGCGTCGACGATGTCGGAGGCGGTCACGGAGCCGAACAGCCTGCCCTCGCTGCCCGACCGTGCCTCGATACGAAACATGATCGGGACTAGCTTGCGGGCGATCGCCTCGGCGCCTTGACGGTTGCGCGCATCCTTCAGGTCACGTGCACGACGCATCGCGGCAGCCTGGTCTTCGATCCCTACGCTGGCAACGATCGCGCGGCCCTGCGGTACCAGGAAGTTCCTCGCGAAGCCATCAGAGACGTCGGTGATGTCCCCGCGCTTTCCCACGCCTGGTATGTCGGTGCGCAGCACGACCTTCACTGCTCACCCGCCTCGTCCTCAATTGCCGCCGGCACCAGTGGCTCGAGCTCCGAATCCACAAGGTCGTCCTCGGGCACCGTATCGGTGAGCAGCACCTCCAGCTCGGGTTCGTCTGGTGACTCGGCGCGCGATGCGCCACGGCCGCCCGCGGCACCACGGCCGGGGCCACGTCCGCCTGGCCGCTCGCTCGTCGTCCGCTGGGTGAATGGAAGAAGCGCCAGCTCCCGAGCGGTCTTGATCGCCAGAGCAACCTCACGCTGGTGCTGGGCGCAGTTGCCCGACACACGCCGCGCGCGGATCTTGCCCCGATCGGACATGAACTTGCGCAGCACGTTCACGTCCTTGTAGTCGACCCAGGTGGCGTGCTCCTTGCAGAAGATACAGACCTTCTTCTTCGTGCGCCGACCGGTCTCCTTCGGAACGCGGCGGGTACCTCGGTCTCGATCATTGTTCCGCGCCATCTAGAAGGGCTCCTCGTCGTAGGACGCGAACGCCTCGCCCGCGGCTTGAGCAACGGGTTGAGCGGCTGAACGAGGGGCGGTGCCCCGACCGCCCCCGCCGCCAGGACCACCGTCAGAGGGTCCGCGCTTTTCGTTCTTGACCACTTGCGCGGTCGCCCAGCGGAGGCTCGGCCCGAGCTCATCGGCCACGACCTCGATCTTCGACCGCTTGTCACCTTCTGCTGTCTCCCAGCTGCGCTGCTCGAGCCGGCCCGTGACGATCACACGTGCTCCGCGCGTCAGGGTCTCGCTCACGTTCTCTGCCATCTCGCGCCAGCACACGACGTCGAAGAAGGAGGTCGCCTCCTCCCACTCCTGAGTTTGGCGATTCTGCCAGCGACGGTTCACTGCCAGACCGAAGCTCGCTGTGGCTTGCCCGTTCGGGGTGAATCGCAGTTCAGGGTCACGCGTGACGTTGCCCACCAGCGTGACGGAATTCCCATTCGACATTTCATTCGCTCCAGTCCGCTTAGCTCGCCGCTTTGGCCCGGGCAGCCTTGCGAATGGCGGTCTCCCGCCGCTTCGCTTCAGCTCGAAGGGCACGTCCGCTCTGCCGATCCGGCTGCCGCATCACCTTGTGGCGAAGCACGATGTCATCAAGAGTCAGCATTCGGTCGAGGTCAGCCACAAGGGTCGCCTCGGCCATGAACTCGATAAGGACGTAATAACCCTCGCTGCGGTGCTTGAGTTCGTACGCGAAGCTCCGGCGGCCCCACCGCTCGACGCGGCCGGGGCTACCCCCGCGGTCGCGCACCAGCGATGTGATGCGATCGAGACCGGCGTTGATGTCGCCATCCTCAAGGCCGACATCGAAGATAACCATGACTTCGTAGGGCCGCACGGCGGCCTCACCTCCTCCGGACCCGGCGCGCCAAGCGCTCGGGGCCCCGGTTCGGACGGGGCAGGGGTATAGGGGACGTCATCATGGTAGCCGAGGCCGGCCGCACCTGGCGCAGGTCCTCATCCACGCTCAGAGCATCGCAGACGGGTGTGACAACAGCGGACCGGCTCTGCTCAGGACGACGGACCGAGCGCCTCGCGCAACTCTGCCGATGCGTGGTACGACTCTGCCTCGGACGGATACCGCCCCGCCCGGACGTCGGCTGCCCAGGCCCTCACCGCCTCGGTCCCGACGCTGCCCAGCTCTGCGTACCGGCGAACGAACTTGGGAGCCTTGCTCTCCGAGAGTCCCAACAGGTCGTGCAGGACGATCACCTGCCCGTCGCAGGCCGGCCCGGCCCCGATGCCGATCGTCGGGATGTCGAGTTCCGCAGTGACGCGCTCGGCCAGGAGGTCCGGCACCCCCTCGAGCACGACGGCGAAACATCCTGCCGCAGCCAAAGCTTCTGCGTCTCGCCGCAGGTCGCCGGCGGCAGTTGCCTCGCGCCCTTGAACCTTGTAGCCCCCCATGGCATGAATCGACTGAGGAGTGAGCCCCAGGTGGCCCATCACAGGTATCTCCGCGTCGGTGATCGCCCGCACCGCGGGGACCCGGCGACGTCCACCCTCGAGCTTCACCGCGTGAGCACCCGCCCGTACGAGGATCGCCGCATTGCGGACCGTGTCGCTCGCCTCGAGATGGTAGGTGAGCCAAGGCATGTCACCTACGAGCAAAGCTCTCGGTCTCGCGCGTGCCACGGCTCCAACGTGGTAGGCGAGATCCTCGATTCCGACCTGGAGAGTGTCCTCCAGGCCGAGGACCAGCTCAGCGAGACTATCCCCGACGAGGATGATGTCGACATCGGCTCGGTCCACAACGCGGGCAAAGGGCGCATCATAGGCAGTGATCATCACGATGGGGCCCGCTCCCCGGCTGCGCTTGCGGGCGCGGATATCCGGTACTGTCACTTTTCCTGTCATTTTCGGACCTCCTCCCGTCCGGCGCCCTGGGCTGCCGGCGGTCAATCAGCGGTCGTTGGCTCCTGAAGCGAAACGCTCAGAAGATGGTTCCAAGCACATCCGGTGCAGACTTCAACGACGTAGCAAGCTACGTCGGCACTGCCCCGGGCGGCCCGCCGCCCGAGGTCGCGGAGATCCGCCAGCGGCAGTCCGCCGGGGGGAAGGCCGGGCCCGAACGCGAACGTGACATGCACAAGTTGCTCGTGTTCGCAGATGGGGCACTCGGTATCGGTCTCCCGCCCTAGGTTCTTCGCAACTCGCAGCAGCTCCGGCTGGGCATCGCAGACCTCAGGCCGGCCGAGGCGGCCTCGCCGGTACTCCTTCACGATCGATTCACGTATCAGCCGATACTCGATGCGGCCGGGACGCGGAAGCCCTCCAACTCCCCAGCTCGACTGCGGACCGTTCCGGACGCTCGACATCCCGGCCAGGCTACCGTGCCCGCCACCCCACGCCCGACGGTGGGACATCGGGGAGGCGGGCCGGGCGTCTACGCCACATCAGCCAGAACACGAACGTCGATGGAGTGAGCAACAGCACGTCGCCGACCAACGGCCCTGCACCGAAAAAGGACCGGAGGAGGAGGCCTGCGTCCCAGAACACGTGCACGACGATGAACGGCCCCAGTCGCCGCTATCGCCGCTACATGCGCACGCTGGCAAACGCCCAGGCGAGAATGGGAAGAACTCCCCAGCCGTAGTACAGGTGGTACGAGATCCGGACGAGGACCGCGACGACAATGGCGGCCGCAGGACGCAGGCCGCGCTGCTCGAGACGCCGAACCAGGAACGCCGGGCATCCCCCCGCCAAGAGACGTGAACGAGGTCCGATTCCACCGGTCCCACCAGCGCAGCGGCGCCACTCCCCACGGGTCCCGATACCAGGCGGCCGACGACAGCATGCCCGGCGTGCCGGGGCCTGTCGCATCACCCACGCCCGCGCAACCTGGCATCCAGCTAACTTCTGGCTTGGCCACGACAGACAGTGTCAGCCGACATATCGCATAGATATGTCGACGTGATACACTTGTGCGGTGCTCGAATTGGCGGTCCTGGGGCTCTTGAAGGAGCACCCGATGCACGGCTACGACCTGCGCAAACGGTTGCGCGGAGACTTCGGCCTCCTCTCGAGCCTGTCCTTCGGTTCGCTCTACCCAGCTCTTGCACGCCTCGAAGCCGCGGGGGCCGTCCGTGAGGTCCCGTCCGGGCGCAGCTCTCCGGACGCGCAGTCCACGAGCACGTTTACCTCTGCCGGCTCCATCGCCGGAGAGAGGGCCGCGTTCAGAGCACGCCTGGCGTCTCGGCGCGCGGCTTCGATCCGGACCGGCGGCGGCACGCGAGGGCGGCGGGTGTACGAGCTCACCGCTCGCGGTGACGAGCTGTTCCACCGCTTGCTCGAGACCGAAGAGCCCAAGCCTGAAGGCGGGCGTGACTTCGCATTGCGGTGGGCCTTTGCGAGCTACCTGAGCCCCGAGAACCGACTCTTGCTCCTGCAACGTCGGCGTGCCCAACTGCTGGCTACTCGGGAAGGCTCACGTCGAGCAGTAGAGTCGCCCTGGCGACCGCTCGACGGCTACCAGCGCTCCCTCGTCGACCACGCCGAGGAAGCGACCGAGCACGATCTGACCTGGATTGACCGTCTCATCGCTACCGAACAGGCGGCGCAGATCCCGTCATCGGCGCTCGCCCCTCCGTTGCACCCAACCCAAGCTGCTGAAACCCCGTCTGCCATCTTGAACGCGTCAGCCGCCCACGCGCGTGCGGCGTTCAAGAATGCAGCCACTGAAAGGAGTGAGCCATGAGTCCGACGGCCCGCAGTATCAAGGTCGCCATCGCGGGAGTGGGCAACTGCGCCAGCTCCCTCTTGCAAGGAGTCGAGTACTACCGCGACGCCGATCCGAACGACCGCGTGCCGGGTCTCATGCACGTATCGCTCGGTGGCTATCACGTCGGCGACACCCAGTTCGTGGCCGCCTTCGACGTGGACGCGGCGAAAGTGGGCCTTGACATCTCGAAGGCAATTTTCACCTCCAACAACAACACCCTGCGCTTTTCCGAGGTCCCCGCGCTCGGCGTCACCGTCGAACGCGGGCCGACACTTGACGGGCTTGGCATGTACTACCGCAAGGCCGTCGAGGAGTCGCCCGCCCCACCTGTCGACGTCGCCGACGTGTTGCGCCGTAGCGGAGCCGAGGTACTCATCGCCTACCTACCTGTGGGCTCCGAACAGGCACAAAAGCACTACGCCACCGCCGCGCTCGAGGCCGGTGTCGCGTTCGTCAACGCCATCCCGGTCTTCATCGCGAGCGATCCTGAGTGGGCGGACCGTTTCACCGCCGCGGGCATCCCGCTCATCGGTGACGACGTCAAGAGCCAGGTCGGCTCCACCATCGTCCACCGGGTCCTCACCCGCCTGTTCGAGGACCGGGGCATGGTGCTCGAACGCACCTACCAGCTGAACGTGGCCGGCAACATGGACTTTCAGAACATGTTGGAGCGCGAACGGCTCGTGTCGAAGAAGATCTCGAAGACCCGCGCCGTCACCAGTCAGATCGACCGCGCGATCTCTCCGGACAACGTGCACATCGGGCCTTCCGACTACGTGCCCTGGCTCGAGGACCGCAAATGGGCCTACATCCGCATGGAAGGCCGCAACTTCGGCGACGCGCCGCTCAACTTGGAGGTGAAGCTCGAGGTCCACGACTCGCCGAACTCGGCCGGTGTCATCATCGACGCTCTACGGTGTGCCAGGATCGGTCTCGACCGAGGTCTCGGCGGCCCCCTGATCGCCCCGTCGGCCTACTTCATGAAGTCGCCACCGGTGCAGTTCCACGACGACGAGGCCTATCGGATGGTCGAGGAGTTCGCGGGCAACTCCTGACCCGCGCGCAGCGGGACGGCAACTGAGGCGGCAAGCGACCAGCTAGGCCGCCACCGCTCTTGCCACCAGGTGTGGAGGGGCCGCTCGAGTTCGTCCATTCGCAAGGCGAGATCCTCCGCCTTGGCCTGGTCGCGGGTCGTGCAGTCACAACAGGTCAGCTCGTTCAGACGACACAGCAGGCGGGTGGCGATGCTTGCTGAGACGATCGACGGAACCTCGGACTGGCCTAGATCCCCAGGCGAGCGCGCCTGATCAGTTCACCCTTGGTGCGGTTGGTGACCGGCTGGTAGGCGGGCAGTGGCAGCAGGTGCTCGTGGATGGCGTCGAGCACCCAGGACGGCTGGGGGAAGAACAGCGACTCCAGCTCGGCCGCGGGCGTGATCCAGTTCCGTGCCCCGACGATGACCGGCGGTCCGTCGAGGTCGTTGAAGCACAGCTGCGTGAGGTTGGCGGCGACCGTCTGCATGACGCTCCCCCGCTCGACCTCCTCGGAGACGAGCACCACGTTGGCGGTCTTGCGCACGGACTCCACCAGCGGCTCATAGTTGATCGGGACGGCAGAGCGCAGGTCGATCACCTCGGCCGACAGGCCGAATCTCACCGACAGCTCCTCCGCCGCTTTGATCGCGGTGTACAGCGCCGGTCCGAGCGTCACGATCGTGAGGTCGCTGCCAGACCGTTTCACCGAGGGCTCGCTCAGCTCGATCTCGTAGTAGCCCTCGGGAACCCCTGCGGGCTCGAACATCTCGCCCACGTCGTACATTCTCTGGCTCTCGAGGAAGACCACCGGATCGGTGCCGATGAGCGCAGAGTTCATCATCCCCTTGGCGTCATACGGCGTGACCGGGTACACAACCTTCAGTCCCGGTATGTGGTGCAGCAGCGCCGTCCAGTCCTGCGAGTGCTGGGCCCCGTACTTGTCACCCACCGAGATGCGCAGGACGACGGGCATCGACAGGACCCCGGCCGACATCGCCTGCCACTTGGACAGCTGGTTGAAGATCTCATCGCCTGCGCGGCCGATGAAGTCGGCGTACATCAGCTCGGCGACTGCGCGGCCTCCCTCCATCGCGTACCCGACGGCCGCCCCGACGATCGCTGCCTCCGAGATGGGCGAGTTGAACAAGCGGTGATAGGGCAGCGCTTCGGTGAGCCCGCGATAGACGCCGAACGCGCCGCCCCAGTCGCGGTTCTCCTCGCCGAAGGCGACCATCGTAGGGTCGACGGCGAAGCGGTGCAGCAACGCCTCGAATATGGCGTCGCGGATGTTGTACAGCTTCAGCTTGGGCACAGGCTCACCGTCCACCAGGGCGGTGCGCACCTTGGCGGCGATCTGTTTGACCCGCGAGTTCTCGGCTAGGTCCCCCAGGAATTCGGGTTCGCGCTCGTCGAAGCGCTCGACGCGTCCAGAGGAGAACATGACGCTGCCCACCATCTCGGAGCTGACCTCGATGCGTGGGCTCGCCTCCAGGTCGATCGCCAGGCGGAACATGTCGAAGACCAGATCCTCGACGGCGCTCCTCGCCTCGTCCAGTGTCGACTCGCTCACCGCACCGCTCTCCACGACCTGGGAGCGGAAGCCGTTGATGCAATCCGCCGCCTGCCACTCCTCCACCTCCTCGCGGCTGCGATAGCTCGACGCATCCGACGGCGAGTGCCCGCTGTAGCGGTAGGTGAGGGTATCCAACAGCACTGGGCCGCGTCCCTCCAGCAGGATGACGCGGGCGCGCTCGAAGGCGTCGATCACCGCGAGAGGGTTGTAACCGTTGACCTCTTCCGCGTGCATCTGCTCGGGGTTGACTCCGGCGCCGAAACGGGCAATGGACTGCATGCCTGTCGTCTCGCCCTCGGGCTGGCCGCCCATGCCGTAGAAGTTGTTCATGCAGTTGAAGATGATCGGCAGCCCGCCACCTATGGACGCGTCCCACAGCTTGCGGTACTGGTCCATGGCAGCAAAGGTGACACCCTCCCACACCGGGCCACAGCTGAAGGAACCGTCGCCGATGTTGGCCACCACGATGCCAGGCCGGCGATTGATGCGCTTGAACAGGGCCGCGCCGGGCGCGATCGAGCCCGAGCCGCCGACGATGGCGTTGTTGGGGTAGATCCCGAAAGCGGTGAAGAACGCGTGCATGGAGCCGCCCAGACCCCGGTTGAAGCCGGCCTCGCGCGCGAACATCTCGCTGTAGGCGCCGTATACGAAGAAGCGTTCAGCGAGCTCGCCGACCGGGACGCTGTACACCTTCTCCACCGGGGCGAGGACCGCGCCGTCGCGGTAGGAGCGCATCACGTGCTCCAGGTCGTCGTCGCCGAGCCGGCGAATGGCCGACAGCCCCTTGGCGATGATCTCGCCGTGGCTGCGGTGCGAGCCGAAGATGTGGTCCTGCGGGGTCAGCGAATAGGCCATGCCCACTGCCGCGGCCTCCTGGCCGATCGACAGGTGCGCGGGCCCAGCGTGGTTGTAAGTGACGCCCTTGTATGCGCCCTTGGTCTTGATCTCGTTGAGGATCGTCTCGAACTCGCGGATCGCACACATGTCGCGCCAGATGTGCACCAGGTCATCGGGCGAGAACCGGGCAGACTCCTCGACAACTGACCGGCTATAAGCGTTGACAAGGATGTCGTGGAAGTGAATTGCACCCGGACGGAACACCTCGTCCGGGACAACCGGGATGGACTTGGGCATCGAGTCTCTCCTAAACCACTGGTCACTGGGCCTTGAGGATCGCTGCGCGCAGCGCCTCGGCCACGGTCGGGTGCGGGAAGATGATCTCGCTGGCCTGCGCCAGCGTCATCTCGGCCTCGATCATCGCTCCGGCGGCGACGATGAACTCGCTCGAAAGGTCACCGATGGCGTGCACGCCGAGGATCTCGCCGTGGGCAGCACCGGCGAGCACCTTGACGAGTCCGGTCCCTTTCACGTGCTCGATCAGGAAGCGGCCGGCGAGGGCCATCGGCACGACGGCCTTCCGGTACTCGACCGCAGCCGCCTTGAGCTCCTCCTCGGTCTTGCCCACCATCGCCACCTCGGGGTGGGAGTAGATCACCGCCGGTATCGCCTCGTAACGCATGCGATCGGGCCGGCCGAACATCGAGTTGACTGCGACTATCCCCTCGCGGACTGCCACGTGCGCGAGCATGTGCCGCCCGGTCACGTCGCCGCAGGCCCAGATGTTGGGCACGTTTGTGCGGCCCTGGTCGTCCACACGAATGCCCCGGGTACTCGCGTCGACGCCCACCTCCTCCAGCCCGAGGTCGGCGACAACGGGAGTGCGGCCGGTGGCGTTGAGGATGTACGTCGCCGAGTCGCTGTGCTGAGCGCCGGCGACATCCTGATAGTGCAACGTGTCGCCGTCGATGCCCAGGACCAGGCAGGACAGGTGGATCTCAATGCCGCCGCGGCGCAAGATCTTGAGCAGCTCGTCGGCGATGTCGCCGTCGCAGCCGGTGGCGATCCTCGGCAATGCCTCGTACACCGTGACTTCGGTGCCGATCTCGTGGAAGAAGGAGGCGAACTCCAGACCGATGTAGCCACCGCCGATGATCGCGATCCGCTCCGGCACTGCCTTGAGCGCGAACACCGAGGTCGAGTCGAGAACCCGCTCGCCGTCGACGCCGGGGATCGGCGGGACTGCGGGTCGCGAGCCC
>PLIM01000149.1 GCA_003139355.1 Acidimicrobiaceae bacterium
CGCTCACTCGGCTGCAACGGTGTGACGACGGCTCCGGCCCGTGCCGATTCACCGGGAGCGTTGCCATCTCCGGCACCGGGAAGCTGCCAGGGGTCATGCACCAGCGACGCGCTCGAGCACGAGGACCCGACCCTGGTCGTGCGCCGGACCGACTTTCCCCGGGGGTCGGGCGCGTGATCAAGTACCTCGGCTCGAAACGACGCCTCGTTCGGACGATCTCCTCTCTCGCCTCCGGCTGTGGCGCTTCGACCGCCGCCGACCTGTTCACAGGCACGACCCGCGTGGCCCAGGAGCTGAAGCGCCAGGGCGCGTTCGTCACTGCAGTCGACACGGCCACCTACTCTGAAGTGTTCGCCCAGTGCTACATCAGCGCCGACGCAACGGTGGTGGACCAAGCAGAGCTCGCGAGGGCGATCGCCGAGCTCAACGCACTCCCGGGCCGGAGGGGCTACTTCACGGAGGTCTTCTGCGAGCAGTCCCGCTACCTGCGACCCGAGAACGGGGCCCGCGTCGACGCCATCCGTGACGCGATCGAAGAGCGTCACCGGGCAAGCTGGCTCTATCCGATCGTGCTCACGAGCTTGCTCGAGGCAGCCGATCGCGTGGATTCGACCACGGGCTTGCAGATGGCCTATCTCAAGAAGTGGGCGCCGAGATCGTTCCATCCGCTCTTGCTGCGTGTGCCCGAGCTGCTGGCCGGACCAGGTCGCTGTATCCGTGCTGACGCTCGGGAGGCGGTGGCGTCGATCGGCCCGGTCGATTTCGCGTATCTCGACCCTCCCTACAACCAGCACCGCTACTTCACCAACTACCACGTCTGGGAGACCCTGATCCGCTGGGATGCGCCCGACCACTACGGGGTTGCGTGCAAACGGGCCGACTCGAGGAGCGCCGCCACCCGCAGCGATTTCAACTCGAAGTTGACGATGCCGGTCGCCCTCGCTGAGGTTGTCAGCAGAATCGACGCGACCGTGGTAGTCGTGTCGTGCAATGACGAGTCTTGGCTCGGCCGCGACGACCTGCTCGAGATGTGTGCCGGGCGCGGGCATGTCGAGCTCCTCGAGTTCGACTCGAAACGGTACGTGGGCGCGCAGATCGGCATCCATGACCCGGCTGGCCAGAAGGTGGGCCAGGTCTCCCACTTGCGCAATGTCGAGCGGCTCGCGGTCTGCGGCCCGAGGGCCGAGGTCCTTGGCGCGGTCGATGCCTGGCGCCAGCAGGCGCAGGTCTCCGATCAGGCCCGGTTGTTCACTCTGCAGCCCGATCCGTCCGGTTCGATCGTGGCCGAGGACGATTGGCTTTGCGGGCAGTGAGGCGCTGAGGTGAGGTCACGGTGACGACTTCGACCGTGGTGCTCGCCCTTGCAGTGTTCGGTGCCAGCGCCGTGGAGATGGTCGAGGCGCTGACGATCGTGGCCGCGGCAGGTGTGAGCCGGGGATGGCGCTCGGCGCTGGAGGGAACCGTTGCGGCCGCGCTCGTGCTCGGCGCGCTGGTCGTCGCCGTCGGCGTCCCGCTCGCCCGACTTGTCCCGATCAACGTCTTGCGCGTGGTCATCGGCGCTCTCCTTCTCGTGCTCGGCCTCGACTGGCTGCGCAAGGCTGTGCTGCGGGCGAGCGGCCACATGGCACTGCACGACGAGGATGCGATCTACGCGAGGACCGTGGCGGACCTGTCGGGCGCAGCCGCGACGACCGGAGGGGCCGCGGCCGGGTCATGGAGGCACGGGCGTCGTGATGCCACCAGTTTCACCGTTGCCTTCAAGGGCGTCTTCCTCGAAGGCATGGAGGTCGTGCTCATCGTGATCACTCTCGGGGCGAGCTCGGGGCATCTGGCTCTCGCCGCGGTTGCGGCCGTCGCCGCGGCGGTCGTCGTCTCCATCATCGGGTACTTCGTGGCGCGTCAGCTTTCCGAGGTCCCAGAGAACTCGATGAAGCTGGCCGTGGGCATCATGCTGACGAGCTTCGGCGTGTTCTGGGTCGGCGAGGGAGCCGGGCTTCACTGGCCTGGTAGCGATCTCATGATCCTGGTGCTCGTCGGGGTGTTCGCCATGACCGCCGCCGTCCTCTCGTTTGCGATGCGGAGGATTGGGCCTTCCCGACAGACCGTGGCAGTGCACGGCGGTCCGTCCTCATGACCTCGATCGTCCGGGCGCTGGGCGCGTTCGGAAGGTTCTGGAAGGACTTCCTGATTGGCGAGGCACCTGAGCTGTTCCTCGGGACGCTCATCTTCGTTGGCGCCGCGCTCGCACTTCATCACCACGGCTATGTGGCAGTCGTCCTATTGCCGCTGATCATTGTCGCGTTTCTCGGCGGGAGCGTCTTCCGGGGTCGGGCCAAGTCCTGAGCTCTCGTACCGGACCTGGCGCGCTGCCTTCCGGTAGCGTCCCAGCGTGACCGAACCGAGTGTCGCCGAGCTGTTACGACAGGTCGTGGCGGCCCTTCCGGCTGGCGAGGTGCGCACAGGCCAGGTCGAGATGGCCGAGGTGGTGGCGAAGGCGCTCGGCTCGGGCGGACACGTCGCCGTGACGGCCGGGACCGGTACCGGCAAGTCCCTCGCCTATCTCGTGCCGGCCGTTGATTCCCACAAGCGCGTCGTGGTCGCGACGGCGACCAAGGCTCTGCAGGACCAACTCGCGAACCATGATCTCCCGCTCGTGGCTCGCGGCCTTGGTCGCCCCGTGAAATGGGCGGTGCTCAAAGGGCGGTCCAACTATCTCTGTCGGCAGCGCCTCCATGAGTTCGAACGCCTTGGCGAACAACAGCGGTTTGACGCGCCGCTCGACGCGGCACCCGACCTGCCGCCGGACGCGGAGGCATTCGACGCCGAGCCGCCCGACGCTGGGCGTGGCGCACGGCCCAGCGGTTCGGCACGGGCGATCGCAGCACGGCGGATTGGCGAGGAAGTGCGGCGCCTCGCGGCCTGGGCCGAATCGACCGGTAGCGGGGATCGGGCCGAGCTCGATTTCGAGCCCTCGATCCCAGCGTGGTCGAGCGTGAGCGTCACCGCCGACGAATGTCCTGGAGCCCGTCGCTGTCCGTCGGGCGGCGAGTGCTTCGCGGAGGCGGCTCGTACGAAGGCAGCCGCCGCGGACATCGTCGTCGTGAATCTCCATCTTCTCGGCGCTGATCTGCGATGTGGGGGCGAGGTCCTGCCTGAGCATGACGCACTTGTCATCGACGAGGCCCATGAGCTCGAAGACATCCTTGCCGCCTCGCTCGGAGTGGACGTCAGCCCTGGACGCCTGCGCGCGCTCGCGTCGGCAGCACGGGGGGCGCTGCTCGCGGCGGGCCGACGGGCGCAGCGCGGAGATGACACGGCACCGGCCCGAGCGGTCGAGGCGGTCCTGGGCGCGGCGGCCGGTTTCGAGGAGATGCTTGCCGATGGAGAGGATCATCGGTTGCCTCCTGGTCTGGGCGGCCACATCGGCGAACAGGTGACGCTCATGGTCGATCGGCTCGAGCGGCTGAGCGTGGAGCTGAGGCGTGCCGCAGAGGCCTCTGGTGGCCCGGAGGGCGGAGTTGGAGGGCAAGGGGGCGCTGGCGGCTCAGGCCGTGGTGACGCGGCCCAACGCTGTCTGAGGGCCCTCCTCGGAGTCGACCGCTGCCGTGAGGAGCTGGCTGCGTGCATCTCGGCCGGCAGGGACGAGGTGGTCTGGGTCACCGGCGGGACCCGGCCGGCGATGCACTCGGCGCCGCTCGATGTGAGCGCGACCATGTCTGCTCAGGTGTTCTCGGCGATGCCGGTCGTGATGACGAGCGCGACATTGCCGCCCGGGCTCGCCGCCCGGCTCGGCGCGGCCAGCCACTCCACAGCCGAGATCGACGTCGGCAGCCCGTTCGCCTATGGGGCGCACGGGCTTCTCTACTGCGCGGTGTCGCTCCCTGATCGCCGTCGTCCCGAAGCCGAGGCAGCGATCCACGACGAGATCGAGGCGCTCGTCCTCGCGGCTGGTGGCCGGACCCTTGCCTTGTTCACCAGTCGACGCGCCATGACGGTCGCCGCCGAAGTGCTTTCCGGCAGGCTCCCATGGCCCGTGCTGGTGCAGGGAGAGCTTCCCAAGGCCGTGCTGCTCGAAGCACTCAGCTCTCAGTCGGCCGCGTGCCTGTTCGCGACGATGAGCTTCTGGCAGGGCGTAGACGTCCCGGGGCCGGCACTCACGCTGGTTGTCATCGACCGGATCCCGTTTCCCCGGCCGGACGACCCCTTGATGGCGGCTCGTCGGGAGGCGGCCGGCCGGGCAGGGTTCCAGAAGGTCGACCTCCCGCGGGCGGCGACGTTGCTCGCCCAGGGCGCCGGACGCCTGATCAGGACTGCAACCGATCGGGGAGTGGTCGCCGTGTTGGACCCCCGTCTCGCCAAGGCCTCCTACGGGCCGACGTTGGTCAAGGCGTTGCCCCCGATGCGACGGACCAGGGACCGGGCGGAGGCCGAAGCCTTTCTACGCGGGATCCACGCCGAGGCCACCGGGGCTCTGTCCGCGTCCTGAGCGGACCGGCGCCACGAAGCCGGAGACCGTCGCGGTCGCCGCCCATTTTCGCCAGCGGAGAATCCTGACCGGCGACCGTAGACTGCTCACTTGACTATGGAGCCATCAATCCAACCAGGCCAAGGTGCAGAGAGGCGGACTGCCCGTCGCTCCTCGCCCAGTTCCTCGTCGGGACTGGCCAGCTCGATTGTGTGTGGGGGCTGTGGCTCGGTCATCGACGCCTCGGAGCCCTATCCGTTCCGTTGCCCGCGCAGCGGTGACGGCGGGGACCACGTCTTACGTCGTGTGCTCGATGTCAGCCGGCTGACCTTCCCGCTCGACGCCTCGGAGCCGAACCCGTTCGTCCGTTGGCGCGGCCTTTTTCACGCTTATCACCTCGGCACGGCTCACGGGATGAGCGACGAGGCCTTCGTCGAGCTTGTGCGCGATCTCGACAGCGAGGTGGCGAGGGTGGACGGACACGGCTTCGTCGTGACGCCGTTCACAGCCGCCCCGGTGCTGGCCGACCGTCTCGATATAGGAGCCTCGATCTGGGTGAAGGACGAAACGGGCAACGTCGCCGGCTCGCACAAGGCGCGCCATCTGTTCGGGCTCCTTGTCCATCTCGAGGTGGTCCGGCTGCTGGGCATGACCGGAGGCACGCTCCCCCCGCTTGCGATTGCCAGCTGCGGAAACGCCGCCCTGGCAGCAGCGGTCGTCGCGGCCGCCGGGCGCAGGCGGCTGCTGGTGTTCGTCCCGACCGACGCCGAGCCTGCCGTGCTCGACCGGTTGCGGACGCTCGGAGCGGAGATCACGGTGTGCCCGCGCGAGGAAGGTGTCGTGGGCGATCCGACCTATCACCGCCTCCAGGCGGCGATCGCCGATGGTGCTCTGCCGTTCACGTGCCAGGGAAACGAGAACGGGCTCGCCATAGAAGGCGGCGAGACTCTCGGCTATGAGATGGCTGCCGAGCTGGCCGGGCAAGGACGTCTCGATCACGTCGTAGTTCAGGTCGGTGGCGGCGCGCTCGCGAGTTCCGTGGCGCAAGGGTTGTCCGAGTCGGCGGCCTTCGGCGTGTTGTCGGGCATGCCGCGGGTGCACACGGTCCAGACCTCCGGCGCATGGCCGCTTGCTCGGGCACTCGAGCGGGTTGCCGGGCGCCTGCCGGCCAAGCCCTCACGCGAGGAGGTTCACGCGGCCGTGCAGCATGCCGCCGCGCACCGATCCGAATTCATGTGGCCCTGGGAGACCGTGCCCCACAGCCTGGCCCATGGCATCCTCGACGACGAGACTTACGACTGGGTAGCAGTCGTCGAAGCGATGCTCGCAACCGGTGGGCAAGCGCTCGTAGTGAGCGAGGACGAGATAGCGCAAGCCAATGCTCTCGGGGTCGAGACCACTGGTATCGACGTGGACCCAACCGGCTCGGCGGGCCTGGCCGGTCTGGCACAGCTCTGCCGACGAGGCCTGATCGGCCCGGACGAGCGCGCAGCCGTCTTGTTCACCGGGGCTCGTAACTGAGTCAACCAGGCCTTCAATAGCCAAGGCGCTCGATCACGTCCGGGTGGCGCTGCCAGCCCTTCTCGACCTTCACGAACAGCTCGAGGTAGGCGCCGGGCTCGAGCTGCTGGCGCACCGCCGTGCCCGCCGCCTTCAGCACTCGCCCACGTTTCCCGATGACGATGCCCTTCTGCGATTCGCGCTCTACGAGGATCTCGCAACGTATCCGCGGCCATTCCCATTCGGTCACCCGGCATGCGATCGAGTGCGGGAGCTCTTCCTCGGCGTGGCTCAGCAGCTGCTCGCGCACGAGCTCCGCGACGTAGAAGGCCTCGGGGACATCGCTCACCATGCCTGCAGGGAAGTAGCGCGGTCCCTCGGGCATCCGGGCGGCCAGGTACTCGACGAGTGAGGCAACCCCCTCGCCGGTCTTGGCCGAGACGGGGAAGTACTCGGCGTCAGTGAGGCCGAGCTCGTTCGCGGCGAAAGCCAGGTGCCGAAGCACTGCGGCACCGTCAACGCGGTCGATCTTGTTGAGCGCGATCACCGTATCCGAGCGCAGTCGCTCGGCGATGTAGCGATCGCCCGCCCCGATCGGCGCGCTTGCCTCGAGCAGGAGCACGCAACAGTCGACGTCGTCGAACGTCGACGTCGCCGTCTTGTTGAGGCGGTCGCCGAGGGCCGTGCGTGGCCGGTGCACCCCCGGGGTGTCCGTGAAGACGATCTGGCCGTCAGGCCGGTCGAGGACGCCACGGACGCGGGTCCGGGTGGTGTGAGGCGTCGCCGAGGTGATGGCGATCTTCCTCCCGAGGATTTGGTTGAGCAGGGTCGACTTGCCGACATTCGGTCTGCCGACAAGGGCCACGAAGCCGGAACGGAAGGTGGGCTCGGCGCTCTGGCCCTGGCGACCCTGGTTCGCGGGTGGCCCGGAGGCGCTCATCGCCGCCCGTCGCTCACTGGCTACTCTCGCTCTCGGTCGGCTCCGCACCATTGCTGTGCCCGGAAGGCTCTAGGCGGCCCTGGGGGTCGTCTCGGTCGCCTCGGTCGCCGGAGCGTTCCTCCCGTTCGGCGGCCCGATGGGCACGCTCAGCCAGCCATTCGTGGTCGGGGTTCCTGGGCCCGGTGTGCAACGCAGGGCCCTCGAGGCGGAGGATCCGGACGCTGCCGATGCGCCGGCCCTGCAGCTTCTCGGCGACGAGGAGATGGCCGTCCA
Organism: Acidimicrobiaceae bacterium; assembly: GCA_003139355.1. GTDB lineage: Bacteria > Actinomycetota > Acidimicrobiia > Acidimicrobiales > Bog-793 > Fen-455. The sequence goes on from PLIM01000149.1 coordinate 7,179, forward strand.
CCTCGATCGTCTCGCCTTCGGAAGGTACGTGCCCGCTGACCGCTAGCACGAGGCCGCCGATCGTGTCCCAGTCCCCGGCGGGCAGCTCCGCACCCAGGAACTCGTTCACCTCGTCCACAGCCATCTTGCTCGAGACCCGGAACTGGCCGTCACCGAGGGGCACGATCAGAGGCTCGTCGACGTCGAACTCGTCGAGGATCTCCCCGACCAGCTCCTCGATGAGATCCTCGAGCGTCACGACGCCAGCAGTGCCGCCATACTCGTCGATGACGATGGCGAGATGAAACTGGCCGGCTTGCATCTCACGCATGAGCGGGGCGACACGTTTGGTCTCGGGAACGTAGTTCGCCGGCCGGCACACCTGGCTCACCGGGCAGTGCTCCTTGCCGCTGCGAGCCGCGCGGATCAGGTCCTTGGTGAACGCGATCCCGACCACGTCGTCGAGACTCTGGTTGAACACCGGGATGCGGCTGTAGCCGGCCTCGATGGCCCGCTCGAGCGCCGCTCCGGCCTCGACGGAGTCCTCGACCGCGACGACGTCAGGCCGCGGCACCATGACCTCTCGTACGATCGTGTCGCCGAACTCGATGATCGAGTGGATGAGAATCCTCTCGTCACTTTCGATGGCTTCGTCCAGCGCTGCGACGTCGGCGAAGGCCAGCAGCTCGGACTCGGTGACGTCCGGCGCGGTTCGGGCGTCGCGCCCGCCAGGTGTGATCAGACGCGCGAAGCCGATGAGCGCGCCCGACATGACGCGCGTCGGCGGGAATCTGACGAGAGTCGTGACCAGCGGCGCCGCCAGGAGGGCAGCGCGATCGGAATGGCGCACCGCCCACTGCTTGGGCACGGCTTCGGAGAACACGAAGATCACGACGACCTCGAACGCGGTTGCGACCGCGACACCGATCGGGCCGAACACCTGTGCTGCGATGACGCCAACCAGTGTGGCGGCGACGAGCTGGCAAAGCAGGACGAGCAGCAGTATCGGAGCGAGGAAGGCCTCGGGCTCCTCGACGAGCCGGCGGAGCGACCGTGCGCCCCGCTGGCTCGCGTCCTCGAGGGACTTGGCGCGGGCCCGTGAGGTTCGAGTGAGGCCGGTCTCCGCGAGCGAGAGGACCGCCGAGCCTGCAATCAGGATGAAGACCGTTGCCAACAGGGCGCCGTCGGCGCCGGTGAAGCTCCGCGTCGTGGCCAGCATCATGAATCCGTGCCCGGTTCGCGATGGTGGGCGGCAAGCAGCCGCTGTTCGAGCGCCTCCATCATCGCCGCTTCGGTGTCTTCCTCGTGATCCATGCCGAGCAGGTGCAGAATCCCATGCACGAGCAGCAGGGCGAGCTCATCCTCGTAGGCCACTGCGTGCTGGGTTGCCTGCTTCCAGGCCCTCTCCGGGCAGATGACGACGTCGCCGATGAGAAGTGGCATGTCCTCGAGCTCTGCGGGCCCGCGGCCGGGCCCGCTCGCCTCCTGGTCCGGAACGTGGCCCGGGCCGATGAGCTCGTCCTCGATCGGGAACGACAGCACGTCGGTAGGCCCTTTGCGGCCGAGGAATCTTTCGTTGAGACCGGCGATGGCCGTCTCGTCGACAAACATGAGTGACAGCTCGGCCCCGTCGCTGATGCCGCGGTCGGCAAGTACTCGCTCGGCGAGGGCCACCAAGCGAGCGAGGTCGACCGGTCGGTCGGACTGCTCGTTGGCAGCGAAGACCTGGGCGGTCACCGCAGCGGCCGGGGAGGCGGAGCTCGGTGGCCAGCCGATGGCACGCTCTCGTGGCTTCCATTGCCGGCGTCAGGGCTCTCGGTGCCCTCGGCAGCTACGCCGGGCTCGCCGGCGCGAACGACCCCGGCACCGATGCTGCGGGATTGGGCGGAGCGGTCGTACGCGGTGACGATCTCGCGCACGATGCGGTGGCGTACGACATCACCTTGTCCGAGCTGGATAAAGGAGATCCCTTCGATCTCGCCGAGCAGTTCCTCGAGCTCCAGCAACCCGGAACGGCCGCCTGTGATGTCGATCTGGGTCACGTCACCGGTCACGACCACCTTTGTGCCAAAGCCGATGCGCGTCAGGAACATCTTCATCTGTTCCGGGGTCGTGTTCTGAGCTTCATCGAGGATCACGAAGCTTCCGTTGAGTGTGCGGCCTCGCATGAAGGCAAGCGGGGCCACTTCGATTGCTCCCCGTTCGAGCAGCCGCTGGGTGCCCTCCGGTTCGAGCATGTCGTAGAGAGCGTCGTAGAGCGGGCGCAGGTACGGATCGACCTTGGCCATCAGGTCACCTGGCAGGAAGCCGAGCCTTTCTCCAGCTTCGACTGCCGGGCGCGTCAGGATGATGCGTGCTACCTCCTTTGCCTGGAGGGCCTGCACCGCTAGAGCGACAGCGAGGTAGGACTTGCCAGTGCCAGCAGGGCCGATCCCGAACGTGATCGTATTGGCGGCGATGGCGTCGACGTAGCGCTTCTGGCCTGCGGTCTTTGGGTGCACCTTGCGCCCTCGCGCGGATCGGCCGACCTCCGTGGTGAGCACATCCGACGGCCGCACGTCCTCCTTCACCATCTCGATGGTGTGCCCCACGTTCGTCGGATCAAGCCAGTGGCCTCGTTCCAACAACGAAACGAGCTCTTCGAACAAGTGGCCCACGCGCTCGGCTTCGGGGCCGTCGACGGTGATCTCGTTGCCGCGGACATGGATCTGTGTGCCGCCGAAAGCTTCTTCGACGGTACGCAGCAACT
>PLIM01000102.1 GCA_003139355.1 Acidimicrobiaceae bacterium
CGCTCACTCGGCTGCAACGGTGGCTTGTACCGGCTCGTGGCGAGCGTTGGGCTGGCGTTCTTCTTCGGGTTGATCAACGCTTGGATGCTGCTTTTGGGTATCCCGCTCAGCGGAGTACGTCGTTTCACTGCCCGCCTGCGACTTACCCGAACAGGAACGCCTTCCGCCCGCTACCGGCCGGCGGACCGGGCGGCGAGGGCGGTCACCCCGCTTCCTCGGCCACTTCGCCTACCGCTTGGAGGACTTTGAAGCGGCTTCGGGCCATCGCGTGCGAAGCGAGCATGAGCGCTGCGATCGGCCACTCGATGAGGTCGAAGGCGACGAGGGCGACGTTGCCCGCGATGAACAAGATGTCGGCTTCGTCGCGCTTGAGGATCGGGTCAAGGGTGGCGAGCGGGTTCGGCACGCGCCATCCTGAGAACCGCGACGGCGGGTGAGGCCGATTCGTCGTTCGTGCTGGATCTGCTGCCAGCGAGTCCTGCGATGATGCTGACACTAGGTCCTCTCCTTCGGCCGGGCTGTGAAGTTCTCTCCGGTCTGCATGTTCTACTCGTGCTCCGGTGCGTCGCCTCGGCCAGGCCAGAGCGATTGGCGCCTTACGGGCGGTTCACGCGCTTTCGGTGAACGCGATGCGAAACACCGGGTGGTCGGGCGCGATGCGAAGGAGGTCGGCATCCGAGGCATCGGCACCGACCCCGCCGAAGAAGACACCTACCTCCGCTTTCCAGCGCTTGAGGTAGGCGCGGAGGACCTCGAGTTTCTCCGCGTCGCCCAACTCTGTCGCCTGGAACACCTGATTGTGCCTTCCCAACCGTAACTCGCCATCACCGGCGACGCGCAGGTTGCGAACCCACTGCGTGTCGCCGCGAGGAGCCACCAGGTAGTGCTCGCCGGCGAAGCTGAGCAGGTTGACCGGCGTTGACCTCCACTCCCCGCTCTTGCGCCCTCGAACCCGTAGTTCGCGTGACCCCCACACGCTCATACCCGCTCGGGTGAATACCGCTACCGCACGATTGAAGACGTTCCGGGTGAACCACCCGGGCTCTAGGTATCTGCGAGGGGGTTGTGGCGTGGCCATGGGTCAATCTTCGCCGCGAGCGCGCCAGCTTGTCGACAGATCCTGTCGCAGGGTGTGCACCCTCCATCCCCGAAGTGCCGCGCCGGGGCAGTCGTAAGACAGAACGTCGCCCCGAACACCGGACCATCCCTACGCAGAAGCTCTGACGAGTTCAGAAACCCTCCTGCCAGAGCCCGGAAGCCCCGCCGGGGGCATGGAAGTCCCGCCAACGGCACGGACGAGCGCGCGAACAGCAAGGACACGTTCAATCCTCGGCCGGCACGGGCCTGCGGACGGGGGAGAGCCGGTCGGAGAGGAGCAGTGCGGTCTCCCCGTCGTCCTCGTAGAGAAGATCCTGCTCCACCAGCTCGAGGATCGTCTCGCTGACCGGCTCCAGGTAGCTGTGGATCCTCTCGAGGGCGAAGGGCGGCAGCTGGTCCAGAAAGCAGAAGGCGACGAGCCCTGTTCCGTCGGCTCCAGGCTCGGCGGCCACGAGCTCGAGAGCGGCGAAGCACCGCTCGAGGGTCTCCTCGCGATCTCCGAGCTGCAGCAGCTCGGTCACGAAATCCGCGAGCTCGTTGAAGACCACCTGCGGCGTCAGGTCCTCGTCGTAGATGTCCGCGAGGTCGAGGTAATGGCTCTCGAACTCGGGAACGTTCTCGCGCAGGATCCGCACTGCGCGGTCGTCTCCGGGTGGGCGCATGGTTCTTCCTTCCCGTCGTGGGGTTTCACGGCGGCGATACCACACCACGAGCAAGCCGGTTACCGGCCGCGTTCAGAATAGCTGGATAAATATTGAAATAGCAAGAGATGGGTGGTGCTTCCCAGATCAACCCGAGGCGCAGTGCACGCCGTGCGTGCAGCCGCTGCCCCGCGGATGCTGCCTCTAAGGCTCTCTCCGGTCGAACTTCTTGCGCACAGCCTCGCGTCGCTCTTGCAGCTCCCGGTAGGTGAACTGCTCGGTCTTGGTCAGGCCCATCGATGCGCGCAGCCCATCGAGGTCGATCGGGACCGCACGGGGATCGAGCCCGATGTCGGTGGCGATTCGTGCCCCGTAACGGTCGGTGAAGTACGTCGCGATGAGAGCCACCTCTCCGAGCAGGTCGAGCCCAGGTGCCAGCGTCGCGACCGCCCCGTCGAGAAACATCAGGTCCTTCACGAACAACATCAGCTCCTTCGGCATCCGTGCGCCATAGGCCAGGAGCTGCTTGGTGAGATCGCGCAGTTGAGCAGTGAGCTCGTCTGCCGACAAGGCGGCTACTTCCGGAGCGGGCTTGTCGAGGCCGAGGTCCCTGATGACCTGGTCGACGTCCGCGTTGGCAGGCAGCGCACCGAGTTCCTTCAAGGCCAGCACCTGGATCGGGATGTTGTTGGTCGACCCGCCGATGAGCAGCTGTAGGAACGCGAGGCGCTGTTGCTCGCCCAGACGGCCGGTGATGCCGAAATCGAGCAGGGCGACGCGGCCGTCGGAGCGGACCAGGAGGTTCCCGCCGTGCAGGTCGCCGTGGAAGACGCCGTAGAGCATCGCCCCTTCCAGGAACGAGATCATCTCCGCCCGTAGGACGGCCGTCGTGTCGATCCCGATGGCTCGCATGCCCTCGACGTCGTCCCACGCGAAGCCGTCGAGCCGTTCCATCACCAGCATGCGGCGCGTGACCAGCCGGGGATGCGGGCGGGGCACGATGATGGAGCGCTGGTCGGTTTCCGCCAGGACATGGCCGACGTCGAGCATGTTGGCGGCCTCGAGCCGGAAGTCGAGCTCCTCGACGATCGTCTCGGCGAACAGTTCGATGAGCGCCGGCGGGTTGGCGAGCGCGGCAACCGGGATCCGCCCGACGAGGAACGGGGCGAAGAAGCTCATGGCCGCGAGGTCCCTTCGGACGAGCTCGGCGACATCGGGCCGCTGGACCTTGACCACGACGCGCTCGCCGGTCAGGAGGCGGGCGCCATGGACCTGGGCGATGGAGGCGGCGGCAATCGGAGCCCGGTCGAATTCGGCGAAAGTCGCGTCGAGGGGGCCAGCGAGCTCCGCCTCGAGGATCCGACGCACGGAGTCGAACGACTCTGGGGGGACACGATCACGCAGAAGGCGGAACTGCGAGACGATCTCCTCGGGGAAGATCCCATCTCCCGACGAGAGGATCTGTCCGAGCTTGATGTAGGTGGGACCGAGCGTGCCGAAGGCGGTCCGCAGCCGCCGCGACAAGCCGATTCGCGACCGTGGCTGACCCCGACCGTGGTCGACGAGGTACCAAGCCCCGACTGCTCGCCCGAGTGTCCAGCCAACCCTCACGATGCGGTGTGCCGGGGGAGACCGCCGGCGCCGGACCAGGTACGGGACCTCTGCTCGCGTCCTTGTCCGGATCGCGTCTATGCCATCGAGCCAGGGAAGCTTGTCCGGATCGATCAGCCACGGAGGATCGTCACTGAAACCGGCGAATGCGCAGTCGGGTGGCCGCGGGCCTCTAAGGCCGGCGGGATCCTCGGGGACCGACAAATCCTTGTGGCCTGTGACTCAAGCAGATACGGGAGCGAACACTATGCATCCATTGTGCCCGCCGAAACCGAAGCTGTTCGACAAGACCGGCCCCGGCTCCCACTTCCGGGGAACCTCCCGGACGATGTCGAGGTGGATCTCCGGGTCCTGCTGCTCGAGGCCCACCGTCGGGGGTATCAGCCGTCGCTCGATCGACAGCACGCAGGCGACGCCTTCGATCGCTCCCGCCGCGCCGAGCGAATGACCGGTAACACCCTTGATGGAGGTGACCGGCGGTCCCGGTCGACCGAAGATCTTGTCGATGGCGTCGGCTTCGGCGAGGTCATTCAGGGGTGTCGAGGTGCCGTGCGCGTTGACGTGGGCGATATCGCCCGCCGCGATCCCGGCGTCCTCGAGTGCGAGCTCCATGCAGCCGATCGCGCCGGCACCTCCGGGAGCAGGCGCTGTGATGTGGTGCGCGTCAGCGCTCGACGCACCGCCGAGAAGCTCCGCGTAGATGCGCGCCCCCCGAGCTCTCGCGCGCCCGAGCTCCTCGAGCACGAGCACGGCTCCACCTTCGGCGATGACGAAGCCGTCTCGGCGCACGTCGAACGGCCTCGACTGCCCACTGGTCGACAGTGCCGTCATGTTGCCGAAGGCAGCGAGCGCGACCGGGGTCATCGCTGCCTCGGCACCGCCGGCGAGCACCGCGTCACAGCGTCCTGTGGCGATCAGGCGGTGGCCCGCGAGAATCGAGTGCGTGCCCGATGCACAAGCCGTGGCGATCGTCTCGCACGGCCCTCGCCAGCCGAGGCGCATCGAGACCGTCGCGGCGCCGGCGTTCGCCATCATCATCGGCACAAGAAACGGGGAGACCCGGCGCGGGCCCTTCTCCAGCAGTACGCCGATCTGGGTCTCCATCGTGCTGAGACCTCCGACACCGGTGCCGATCTGAATACCGCCACGCGCTGGATCGACGTCGACCGGGCCGGCATCTGCAAGCGCCATCTCGGCAGCGGCGACGGCATATTGAGCGAAGAGGTCGACACGCCGTGCTTCCTTGGCGTCGAACCAGAGTGAGGAGTCGAAGCCCTGGACCCGGTGCTCGCCCCCGGGTGCCGGCCCACTTAGACCCGCGAAGAAGGCATCCTTGCCGATCCCGCAACACGACACCACGCCGAGTCCTGTGACCGCGACCCTACGGCTTCCCCCCCGGTCGGCCCCGAACTCGGCGTTGGCCATCAAAGCTTCGAGGTGACGAGCTCGTAGGCCTGCCCGATGGTCTCGACGCCCTCGAGCTCGCTTTCGTCGACGGTGATGCTGAAGACCTCCTCGAGCTCCATCACGAGCTCGACCAGATCGAGGCTGTCGGCATCGAGGTCGGTCGCGAAGTTCGCGTCAAGGGTCACTTTCTCACTGGGCACGTTCAATATCTCGACCGCACAGGCCTTGAACTTGTCGAACGTCGCTTCGTTGTCCATGCGATGGCTGCTTTCTCTCGTCGGTTGGGTTGATTGCGGTGAGTCAGTGGCCCATGCCGAGACCACCATCCACGGCCAGCACGGCTCCGGTCACATAGCTGGCACCGTCTGAGGCCAGGAACTCGACGGCTGAGGCGATCTCGTCGGGGGCAGCCTGCCGCCCGAGCGGCACCATGGACGTCAGCGCCGCGACGCGATCTTCTCCTAGCACGGCGATCATATCCGTGGCCACAAACCCAGGAGCCACCACGTTGACTGTGATGCTGCGGGACGCCACCTCTCTTGCCAACGAACGGGCGAACCCCACCAGTGCGGCCTTGGAGGCTCCGTAGTTCGCCTGACCCGCGGAACCCATGAAGGCGACAACCGACGAGATCAGGACGATGCGACCGTGCCTGGCTCGAACCATGGGTCCGAGCACCCGTTTCACGGTCCGGTAGACCGCGGTGAGGTTCGTCTGGATGACGTTGTCCCAACGCTCTTCGGACATGCGCAGGAGCAGGGTGTCGTCGGTGATCCCGGCAGCGCAGACGAGGACCTGAACCGGTCCGAGCGCTTGTTCGATCTCGGCAAAGGCTCGCTCGACGTCCATGGGCGAGGTGACGTCGCAGGCGACTGACAACAGTGGATGCGTCCCGGCCGGCCCCTCGAGCACCTCCGGCGGTTTCGTCCGCCATGTGACGGCTACGCGGTCGCCGCCGGCTTGGAACCGCCGCGCACAGGCCAGCCCGATGCCGCGCGAACCGCCGGTCACCAGGATCACCCGCCCTGGGCCGACTCCTGCGTCGGCGCCTTCATCACAGGCCGCGTCGTCGGCCACCGTGGAGCCGTCCTGCCCGTTGGTCATCCGCGCGCTCCGGGCCCGTCAGCATGTGTTGGAGCCGCCGGGGCCCCACCCCATCGCACTACAGCGCTCGCCCAGGTCATCCCGGCTCCGAAGCCGGAGAACAGGACGAGGTCCCCATCCTTCAGCCGCCCGGCGTCGGCGGCTTCCGCAAGCGCGATCCCGCAGGACGCAGCCGAGGTGTTGCCGGTGTGCTCGAGGCAGATGGCATAACGCGCCGGATCGATGCCGATTCGCTCGCCAACGGCGTCGATGATCCGGAGGTTCGCCTGGTGAGGGACGAACAGGGCGATTTCCTCGGCCGTTACATCGGCTTGCTTCAGCACCCGCTCGGCGGACTCGACGGTCGCGCGTACCGCCTTACGGAAGACCTCGCGACCTTCCATCACGATGAAGCCGCCCTTGTCGCAGTAGAGGATCGGAGTCAAGGACCCGTCCAGCCCGAGATCGTGCGCGAGGATCAGCGGCTCGCCCTTGGTGGCCTCGACGACGATGGCACCGGCTCCGTCGCCGAAGAGCACGGCAGTGGACCGGTCGTTCTGGTCGGTGATCTGCGACAGCGTGTCCGAGCCGACCACGAGTGCCCGTTCATGCCCGGCGTCGAGCAGTGCGACAGCGGTTACGAGCCCATACACGAAGCCGGCGCACGCGGCATTCAAATCGAACGCGGCACCGCGGCAACCCAGCTCGTGGTGGACCCACGACGAAGTTGCGGGCAGGGCTTGATCGGGGGTCGTCGTCGCGAGCACGAGAAGGTCGATCTCGCCTCCCCGGCGCCCAGCGCGCTCGAGGGCACGCCGGGCGGACTGTATCGCGAGCCCTGAGGTCGTCCCGCCGTGGCGTCGCTCCTTGATCCCGGTCCGCTCGACGATCCAACTGTCGTTCGTGTCGAGGCGGGCCTCGTAGTCCGCGTTGGTTACGACCGTGTCCGGCAGAGCAAGCCCCCATCCGGTGATCTGTGCGCCTCTCATCAGGTCCTCTCGTCTTGGATAGGGGCTCGCAACCATGCGATCGGCTGGCCACGGGTAACCCGTTCACCTGCCAGAACGAGCACACCTTCGAGTGTGCCCGAGAATGCGGAGCGCACTTCGGTCTTGCCGACGATGCCGAGGAGGCCACCGACGTCGATCAGCACAGGGTCCGCCGATGGGCCGGCACCGCCGGGAAGATACCCGTTCAGACCCGCCGCCGGCTCGAAAAGCCCTACCGTCGGCGAGACAACGAGCCGCTCGGTCATATGGAAGCGCTCGCCCGCCGGGGCGGCCCCGACGATGCCGCCAGCGAGGATCTTGACCAGACGATCGAGATCGTCCGGAGTGGAGACCGACACTCCGATCGTGTCTGTTGTCGGAGCCACGCGCCGCAACAGGCTGGTCAGCACGCCACCGGGCCCCAGCTCGACGAAGGTCTGCATGCCTTGGCGCAGGAGGGTGTCGAGGCTCTGGTGCCAGCGGACCGGGCTGCACAGCTGGGCAGACAGCAGCTGCGGCCACTCCTCGGGATCGTCATGGAGGCGGGCGTCCACGTTGGCCACGACGACCGGGTCGAGTGCATGGAAGTTCGTGGTCGCGAGGGCCTTGCGGAGCCGGTCACGTGCACCTGACATGAGAGGAGTGTGGAAGGCACCCCCGACCGGCATCGAAAGCACTCGCTTGGCGCCGAGCTCCTTGGTGATCGCGCTGAGCTCGGCAAGTGCCTCGGAGGTGCCGGCCACGATCACCTGGCCAGGCGCGTTGAAGTTCGCTATCCACGCCTCACCGTCGACTCGCCGGCAAGCCGCTTCGACGCTTTCGTCGTCGAGGCCGAGTACGGCGATCATCGTCCCGGGCGCGCAGTCGGCAGCCTCCTGCATCGCGGCGCCTCGCTCCGAGACCAGGCGGAGCCCGTCTTCGAAATCGAGCGAGCCCGCGGCGACAAGAGCCGTGTACTCGCCGAGGCTGTGGCCGGCTGAAGCCGACGGCTCGATGCCAATCCTCTCAGCGGCGTCGAGGACGATCAGGCTCTGGACGAATGTGGCGATCTGGGCGTTGTCGGTCCTGGTCAGGGTTTCCTGGTCGGCTTCGAGAAGGAGATGGGCCAGATCGCGTCCGGTGACCTCGGAGGCGAGGGCGACGAGCTCGAACGACGGGTGGTCAACCCAGGCGGCGCCCATGCCCGGTCGCTGTGAGCCTTGGCCGGGAAATGTGAACGCCAGCAACCCTCGCCCCTTTCCCCCTCCGGGTCGGGCACCGTGCCCGGATCTACATCCCCCTATGTCTGACCTCGCGGGGAGCAGATCGGTTACATGCCCATCAGGCGACGGCGAGCCGCGCTCGCAACGGCAAGTGATCTGACTTGCCTACGGGAACTGACGCGCCCGAGACCACCTCGACCGCTCGTGTCACGAAGATGTGGTCGATCTGGCTGTGGGCACGCCAGCTGGGATAGGTGTGGGCCCGCACTGCTCTCCGCCAGCCGGGCAGAGCAAGCGACAGCGGCGGTCCCCAGAAGTTCATGTCGCCCGCGAGGACGGCCGGTTGGTCCGGTGCCGGGAGTTCACGACGGAGCCGCTCGAACAGGATCGGCGATCCTTGCGTGAAATGGGCGAGATGCGTCCCGACGACAGTGACACAGGACGTATCGACCTCGACCTCGGCCAGGAGGGCTGCGCGCCGCTTGGCCGAGTCCCGTCGCAATCCGCCGAGCCTTATGGTTTCGGCCCGCTTGAGCGGAAGACGCGACAACAAGGCGATGCCCCAGCTGCCAAAGCGTGCCTCGGCGTCCGACCGCCGACGACGCACGCGCCGCAAGTCATCGGCGTCGGCGACCCAGAGAGGGCGGGCGCGCAGCCGGTCTCCCTTGCGGGGTCCCCACCGCTCGCCAGTCGCTGTGCCGGCCTCGAGCAACATGGCCTCGGAGAGGGGAGCCTCGTGGACTTCGTAACCGAGCGAGGTCGCCACAAGCGAGGCGAGTCCCTCTCCGCCCTCGGGGGTCCAGGTCTCCTGCAGTACGAGAACGTCTGCATCGAGCTGGGCGCAGCACGCCACGACGTCGAAGGGCGTGCCCCAGCCGTCGATGCCGGCATGGAGGTTGAAGGTCGCGACCACGAATCCTGGCATCGGACAGAGACGCTATCGGGTGCCACTTTGCAGCCAAGGTCGCTCCGAGGCCTGGCGCCCCTGACGCTTCGGCGCCGCCGTGGCGCTGCCGTGGCGCGGCCGTGCGCGCCAGCCGTCAGCCGGGCGTCAGGTCTGCCTCACGTGCCTTGGAAAAGGGCACGCAAGTCGAGTGACGGCACGTGCTCTTGACTTGCGAGTGAAACGTAGGTCCGCGCGAGTGCGTCCTTGCCGACGCCGAGGACTGTCGAGAGGAGACCGAGCGACTCCACGAGCTCCCCGGTAGGGACCCCGGCGACGACGTGGTGCCACATCGATTCCTCCAGCACGTTGAACGCGGTCTGCACCTCACCGATCCCGAACCCACTGGTGAAGCGATCGCGGCCGATCTGTTCCGCGTACCTGATCACCCGATCGAGCTTGCGACCGCGAAGACAGTCGACGACGATGTCGAAGAGCGCCTCCAAGCGACGGCGCAGCTCCTCGGGGCCCGAGGCTTCGTAGTGGCCGAGGTGGGACCTCTTGAGTCCCTCGGCAGCCTCATCCAGGATCTCGGCCCTGGCGTCGTCAAGCACGGCAATGAGTTCCATGGCACTTTTCCGATCGGTCGGCTCACGCGGCCGCCTTGGCCATTAGCCTCCCACCATGAGGCTAAGCGCAAGGAACCAGCTGGATGGCGTAGTGGTTCGCGTCGAACATGGTGTGGTCATGTCGACCGTTGTCATCCGCCTGGCCGGAGGTCAAGAAGTGGTGTCGGCAATCACCAGGGACTCCGCGGAGAGTCTGGCCCTTGCTGAGGGCGACGCCGTCAAGGCCGTCATCAAGGCCACCGAGGTCATAGTCGGCAAGGACTGACCCCGGAGCACGCCTTCTCGCGTGCGCCCCTTGATCGAGCTCGAAAATGCGCCGGCCGCCACTGGCCCCTCCAGTGGTACGAGACGGCGGTCTTCTCCGGCGTCGCCCTGATCCTCGCCGGATCCTGTTTCTGGTGGGTGTCCGCCGGCGCCTCATCCCAACGGCGGCGGTCGGAGCAGACTCAGGCGTGCCTCATGGCCTTGTGGACAAGTCAGCCGGGCCCTGCGAGGTCGTCATCGAGACGCTTGCCCAGGCTCACCACGTCGTCAACGGTGTAGCCGATCTGTCGATAGAACTCGGTCGCAGTCTCATTCGAGGCCCGAACTTGCAGGTTTACTTTCGCGCAGCCGAGATCGCGCAGTCGCCTCTCGGCCACGTCCATGAGCAAGCGCCCAAGTCCCTGACGCCGGTGATCAGGGTGGACCGCGAGGTAGTTGACCCAGCCTCGGTGGCCTTCGTAGCCAACCATGACCGAAGCGATCAACTGGCCGCCCTCTTCGAGCAGGAGAAGGTTGTCCCCGTCTCTGGCCAACTTGCGGTCAATATCCCGGTGGGGGTTGTTCCATGGTCGCGTGAGCTCGCAGATCGACCAGAGCGACACGAGCGCTTCGTGGTCGCCCGGTCGGTACGACCGGAGCACGGGGTCCACGAGAACTGTCTACCAGTCCGGGTGAGGTTCTCTGCGGCGTGCTGAGCCGGCCACGGGAAAGGAGAGGGCACCTGGCCGATGGTGCTCCCGGAACCCGTGTCACCGCCGCCCTGGCGCCTATATTTGAAACCATGATCCGACACTGGTATCGCTTTCTCGCGGGCGGGTCCGCCGTCCTGGCCGCAGGCTCGGCCTGTGCGCTGCCCTCACTGGCCAACGTCCGCCTGCCTTCCCGCGCGTCAATCACCATCCTGGCCAAAGCAAAGGCGATCAACTTGAAGGTGACGGACCTGTCCACGAGCATCAAGTGGGTAATCGCCCCCCCTGGCAAGTCCTCCAAGGCGGCGGCGGCGCTCGCCAACAAGACCGTCGCCTGCTTGAAGAAGGTTGGGCCGGTGAGCCCCGACCCGTTCGGCACGAGGAGTGTGATCGGAGGAGTCGTCGTCGTGGACGTCTCGTCGCCGACCTACTACCAAAAGGGCTCATTCACCCAGCTGCCGAGCGCCAGCTCGGAAGTGGTCTTCCTGACGACCGCCTCCGGGGCGGTCACCGACCTCTCTACGATCAGCCGCAAGCCCTCGCTTGCTTGCCTCACCGCTCAACTGGTTGGCAACAGCATCCTCGGAGGGGCCGGGAAGAGCGTCAAGGGCAGCGCGAGCTTCATGGCCGCCCCGCGCCACGGCGGCGGCAGCGGAGGTGTCCACATCCGGTTCGTGGAAACGGGCGGTAACTTTGCCTTGCTCAAGAGCAAGCTCTACGACGACGAGTACTTCTACGTACAGGGCCCGGCCGAGGTTGCGATGTCGTTCATCAACCTCGGCTCACCGTTCAAGGCGACCTGGGCGACCTCGGCCATCTCCAAGGTGATGGCGCGGGCGAAGTCGGAGGTCGGCAAGAGCTAGTTCTCCTGAGTCCCGCTACGCCACCGCGTGAGCCAGGATCTCCGCGCTGTCGGGCACACGGCGGGAGTGCCAGAAGCCGAACGCGACGAGGAGCGCCATCAACCCGGCGAGGATGAAGGCGGCGATCCCAGCCCACAGGGCGATCTGGCCGAAGGTCCAGAACGCGTACGCCGTGAGCAACAGCCCGCGCAAGGTCGTGCCTCTGAAGGAGACCTGGACCAGGGAAGCGAGCTCGGCGTTCTTGGGGCTGGCCAGTGACGCCTCGGCGATCTTGGCGTAGACACCGTGGTAGGGCATCGTGTTCATGTCCACCAGGATCTGGTGGTTGGCGTAGGCCTCGGCCTGCGGACCGGTCAGCAGCTGCTGGCCGGCGTACTGGTCGAGGTACTTGCCCCTCAGTGGATTGGCCAGGTTCGCGCTGCCCTTGGGTGAGAAGAAGATGTCCTGCTGGGCGAGCTGGTTGTGCACGCTCGAGCTGGTGAAGCTATAGCCCCACATCAAGAGCGCCCCTGCCACCAGCAGCACGGCCACGACTATCAGACCCCCGGCGCTGACCAGGACGTCGAAAACCTTGCGTCGCATTACGAACCCCCCCGTCACCTCATGAATCAATCAGTTGACCGAGCGTACCGGCGGATGATGACCCTACAAGCGGCAGATGCCGCCGGGGTCGCCCGGGGAGGCTGCAAGACGCGATTCGAGGGCACGGGAACGAAGCTGCCTCGGTCCCGCCGCTGAACAGGAGAGCCGGCAAGGAGGGCCATCGCGCGCCATCGCGAACTGATCGTGTCGTCGATTCGAGACCGTGCTCGCACCGTGCGTGGTCCTTGAGGAGGACAGGGCTGCCCAGAGCCTTGATCAGGCGCGCCGGACCGACGGTAACTGATCGGTGCCCGGCGTGGCGATCTGTGCGCGACAGCCACCGACGGGCTCCTCCGGGCCAGTTCTCCAAGGCGCTCGTGGGGCAGGACGACGCGGACTTGTCACCGCGCAGCGCGTGCTACCAGCGCGTGGTCGGCGCCCGCTCCCACACCGGTCATACCAGCTGGTGGTGTTGCCCCCCACGACTACTTGACGTGTTGAAAGCCAGGCGATCAGAGGCGGTGGAGGTCCTTCGCCAGCTCTAACGCCTCGGCCATCTTGGCCCTGGCCGCCTCGGGCTCGCCCTGGTCCCAGGCCGCGCAGGCCGACCCCAGCAGTGACTCGAGCTCGTCTGTGGGCCGCGACTGGGAAGGCTCGAGCATCTGACGGCCGGCTGCGACGGCCTCGGCGACCTGCCCGGCGCCCAGGTGCACGGCGATGAGCGGCCAAAGGCATAGCCAGTGAGGGGCGAAAACGGTGGTCCCCCATAGTTCCAGGGCCTCGTCGGCCAGAGCGACCACGTCCTTGGGACGCCCGTCCTGCCAAGCCAGCCAGGCGAGGTAGGCCTTGGCAGTGCCAACCATCCCGAGGTCGGCGGCGGCCTCGCCCGCCGCCATAACCTGCGGGGCGAGGGAGCGGACGGCCTCCACGTCGTGGCTGACGAGCGCAGTCGCGGTCAGCGCCCACAGGCTGTTCGCTCGCAAGAGGACCTCACCGATGCGCTCCGCTATGGCCAGTGACCTCTCCAGGTACTCCCGGGCCTCCTCCAGGTCGCGCGGCGGCACAGCAAGAGATGGCCAACGGCATAAGGGCTCTCGCGTGAGCGCAGCAGCTCCTGATTGCCAGGCGCCCTCGGCGCCACGCTGACCAGCGGAAACCGAGTGCCCGGAGCGGGACTTGAA
>PLIM01000089.1 GCA_003139355.1 Acidimicrobiaceae bacterium
AGGCCGGACGCCATGTCGAAGCCGGCGCGCGCCGGAAAGACGAGGCCGTTGTCGAGGCCGAAGTCGTCGTTGTTGCCCGAGACGATGTCGTTGAAGGACCTGGCGTAGGCGGTCGGGTTGGCCGCGATGCCGTAGAGGATCGGGCTGGCAAAGCCCACGTCCGGTACCCCGTGGATCTTGTCGCTCGAACAGGTCTGCGACGCATTTACGAGGGCGAGCAGTCCCGCCCAGATCGGGGCCGCCGAGGAAGTGCCCCCGATAGTGATCCACCCGCCCAGCTTCCCGTAGCTGAACGCCCGGTCGTAGATGGTCACGGCGCCAGTGAACTCATCGGCCTCCGCGGAAACGTCGGGCGTCTCGCGACAGGGGGTCCCCGAGGGGAGACCGAGCGTTCCGTCACAGAAGGTCGGCGTCGCAAAGGGTGCGGACTCGCTGGCCGTGCTCGTCTCGAATGCCTCGGCGTTGTGGACGTCGACCGAGTTCTTCGGGGTGTTCGCGACCAGACGCTGCCAGCTCGGCATCGCCCAGGACTCGGAGATGCCGCCGCCGGTGGCGCCGAATGCCGCTCCGTCGTCCCAGACGTGTTCCAAGGGTGGCTGGGTGGCGTCGTCGATCGTGGTGCCACCGACGGAGAGGACATAGGGCTGGCTGGCGGGATCAAGGACCGAGAGCAGGTTCTGGCCTGCGGGCGGAGCGATTGAACGGGCCTCGTTGCACTCGTCGTTGCCGGTGTCTCCCGCCGATGAGAGGATCGTCTGACCTTGGGCAGCCGCCTGCTCGAAGAGGAGGTTCTCGGTCTCCTGAGCGCCGGGCTCGGCCAGCTGCGCGAACTGCTCGCAGACAGCCCAGCTCGAGGTGACGATCTGGTCGGTGTCGTTGTTCACGATTTGCGAGTACTCGTCGATCCCCCCGTAAGTGGTGTTCGGGGCTTCGTAGACGTCGATGTTCGCCTGGGGTGCGATCGCCGAGACGTCCTCGATGTCGAGGGTGGACTCGCCGCTGCCAGCACCCGTAGGGACGCCGCCGTCGATCGGGATGACCGACAGCAGGCTGCCGGCAAGCTTGCCGTTCTTACCGGACATCCGTGCTGCCTCGGCCGCGCCGAAATAGCAGGCGTCGAACGTCTCGAGGTCGGTGGCCAGGAAGGGCTCCAGCTCGTAGACAGCGACGTGCTGACGTTTGCCGAAATCCCCCGGACGATAAAGGCCGAAGGCGCCGTAGGCGTTCGCGATCTGGTCATCGGTGAGGCCACCGAAGGCCTCCGCGTCCGCTTGGGCCAAGGCGCACGGGGTCGGCGAGCCTGCCGTGTGCGGGAACGTCGTTGCCTTGGCCGTTCGAAAGCCGCGCCGCCCCGTGATCGGGACGGGCCGGACAAAATTGGACTGGGCGTGGACCAGGTCGTCCAGGCCGACCACTGAGGCTACTGAGCTGGCGATCGTCGATGGCACGCGCACCGCAGACGTGGTCGCCTGGCCGATCGTGCCGTCGGGCAGCCGGTAGCGCTCGATCTTGGTTCCAAAGGCGGTCTCGACCGTGGCGGCAGAGCCGGAGAAGCTCACGAGAAGGCCGTCGCGCGACACATTGGTGACGCGGAGGCCCTCCGCTGTCAGCTGCGCCTTGACGGCCGCGACCGTCGCCTGAGTCGGGCCGAACCGCTGGGCAAACTCCCCGGGCACCAGGTACTGATGGAAGAGGGGCGAGCTCTTGTCCGTCATCGCGGCAATGAAGCTCGTGAGCGCGGCCGTGTCAGAAGGCCGGAGCACGACGATGCCGGCCTCCGTCGAGCTCGCCACCACCGAACCCAGCGCACCATCGCCGAGGGGGATCCGAGGCGCGGCCGTGATCGCCACCATCGAGGTGGCCCGCGAACTGGCGCCTGCCAACGCAAACGGCAGCACCGCCAGGAAGGGAGCGCACGTGAGCAGCGCAGCGCCCGCGGCGACGAGCCGCCCGGACCCGCTTCGACGCGGGCCCCGCACCGTTCCCGGTCCGCTTGGGCTGTCTCGGTCTTGCCTGAAAGCGCTTCCCCTCGACACGGCGACCCCTCTCATGGGCGTGCCCAGGCGCGTTGATACGCCTGGTGATCGACCCTTGGAAGCGTTTTCTAGCGCTGTTGGCAGGGCCGGTCAACCATCAGAGTCCTCATGAATGTGACAGTCGTGTTGTCCATGCGTCGTGACGCAATGGTCCCAACGACCGGTCGCGAGCGCTGACGGGCGCTCTCAGCTGAAGCACAGGACGCGAACGTGCCGCAGTCTGTCGGCCACCAGGCTCCAGGTCGACCCGCTGTCACCGGACCGGAAGACTCGACCGTCGCGCGTACCGAGGGCGACCTGGCCGGCAGATGCCGCGACGGATCCGGTGTCGAGGTTGAACGGGAAGGACTCCGGAAGTCCGCCGGAGCACAGCTCGAAGGAATCCCCGAGGCGGCATCTGTACAGGCGGCTATCGGTCGTCTCAGGGCCGGTCGAGGCGGTGACAAAGGCGGTGTCGCCGTCGAGTGCGACCGCTCTCGAGTAGGCGGCGTGCAGGCCGTCGGTCGTCCACTGCCATGTATCACCGCCGTCCTTGCTCCACCCGAAACCGATCGCCGCCGCGACGGCGACACAGCCGCCGTCCCCGGCGACGACTTCGTGGACGTCTGCCTCGGGTGGGATGACGTCTTGCCAGGACGCGCCGCGGTCGCCCGATCGCCACACGCCCCCGACATGGACATTGGCGAACCAGACGTCGGCGCTCGTGGCGGTGATCGACCGTAGGTCCGGCGTGGATGCGGAAGGGTTCTTCCATGCATCCCTGCCTGCGACTGCGTCGAACGAGGGAAGCTCGCCGACGAGGCCGTCACGCGACACGGTGAGCAGATGGGCCCCTTCGAGCCCGACCAGTAGGCCGCCCCCGGACACGGCCGCCAGGCTCTGAGCAGTCGCGCTCGGCAGGCGCACAAGCGGCGAGACGTCGAACTCCCCGAGCGCGACGATGCGCTCTCCGTCGAGAAGGCTCCACACCGGTCGCGAGCTGGACGGCAACAAGCTCCCGACGCCCCCGGCGAACGAGCCGACCGCCAAGGCCGTGACGGACACGTCATCCGCGTAAAAGTACGACCGGTCAAGGTCCTCCAGGTGAGCTGTGGTCCCCACGAGCAGCATGTCAGCCTCCTCCACCTCGTGCGACTCTGGCAGTCACCGATGTACCAGGTTCTTGTACCACGCGCACCGCGAACGCCGCGAGTGCCGCGCCGGCCAAGGTTCGCAAGGTTCCGACGCCGTGATCGGTACGCGGCGGCAGCGGCTGTCGGCAGTCGCCTCAAGTATCGTCCGAAGCAGGCGATCGAGAACCGTGAACCCTCAACCCAAGCCCGCCTTCCGGCGCGCTCAGGCCAGGAAATCCAAAAGGCGGATGAGATGTTAGATCTGGACCACCAACAGGGTCGGACCTCGTGGACGAGAGCTTCCTGGGTCGGGGTGGTCGCCTTGGTTTGTGCGCTGCTCGCTGTGACGTTGCTCGGAACTGGCGTTGCCCAAGCGCTCGTGGAACGTCTACTGCCCACCGGCAGCCAGACAGTGGTGCTCAAAGTGCAATTCCGCAGTGGCGGCAAGTCTTCGTTCTCGGGAACCTTTGCGGGCAGGCCGCTGCAGGGGAAGTTCGAGAGGACCGATCCGGCAATCGCGAAGAAGCTTTGCCCAACTAACGATTCGGTCGAGAACAGAGGGACGAACTTCACTTACGGCGGCAAGTACAACGGCAGGTCCTACTCCTTCAGCGGATGTGTGAAGGTCTCGGCAGTCCTCTCGAAGTTCTCATACCGGATGACCGGGAAGATCGGTTCGGTCCCGATGAGCGGTAACACCGTGGGTCTCTCGCTCAAGGGAACGACGCTCACGCTGCCGTTCAAGGGAAAAGTCGGCAATCAGGTTGTCACTGGCACCGCGACGCTCAGAGACTCCGCGAACGGACCGAACGCTGCTGCGAGCCTTGTCGCCCATTTGAAGATCGGTACTTAGAACCTGCTGCCCACACTCACGGCTTGGCGGCTCGAGCTGTCCGGGCCGCGGGAAGTGAGACCTGGCGGGTCCCATTCCGGTCCGTGGGCAGAGCGCTTACGCGGATCAGGTTCGCGCTGCCTGGTGCGAACGCGAACGCGCCCGCCGAGACCAGCGTGACTCCCATCAGCGACAAGACGCGCCGAGGTATCTTGCAGCTGACCGCCAGCAGTGCTCGGGGCGGCACGGTCACTACCGGTTCAGAGCTCGCGACTACGCGGTGGACCACTCGCTCTAGCCGGCCGGAAGCGCCCGATCTCCTGGGGGAAGCCGGGCTGGCCGATCACGGCCAGCCCGGCTGGGTGTCATCATCGCCGTGTTGCTTCTGCCGGCCCAGTGGCGGTCGTCATTGTGGAGCGGTCGTTGAAACACCGCCTCCCGCGTCCGGAACCGCGATGAAGTTGAGGGGGAGTCGAGGGGTCGATCCAAGTGGTCGGGTCGGGCGCGCCCCGCCGGTACTCTCCGTCGGACCGACGAGACCCTTGCCAGAGCTTGGAGAGGAGCACAGATGAGCAGCGTGCGAGTGCTGGTTGGCACACGAAAGGGCGCCTTCGTCCTGACATCGGACGGCAAGCGCCAGGCTTGGGACATAAGTGCCCCCTATTTCCCAGGCTGGGAGATCTACCACGTCAAGGGTTCCCCCGCCGACCCGAACCGGCTCTATGCGTCGCAGTCCAATGGCTGGTTCGGGCAACTGATCCAACGCTCCGACGACGGTGGAGCAACATGGGAGCCGGTAGGCAACCAGTTCCGGTACGAGGGCGTGCCCGGCACACACCAGTGGTACGACGGCACGCCGCACCCGTGGGAATTCGCACGGGTCTGGCACCTCGAGCCATCGTTGAGCGATCCCGACACGGTGTTCGCCGGGGTTGAGGACGCGGCCCTGTTCCGCTCGACCGATGGCGGCCAGAACTGGCACGAGCTCCCCGGACTCCGCGCCCACGGCACGGGATCTTCGTGGCAGCCGGGAGCCGGTGGGATGTGCCTGCACACGATCATCCTCGATCCGAGTGACGCTGAGCGCCTTTTCGTAGCCATATCGGCTGCCGGCGTCTTCCGCACCGACAACGCCGGCGAGACGTGGCGCCCAGTGAACCGGGGTCTTCGTTCCGAGGGCATCCCAGACCCGGACGCGGAGGTCGGCCACTGCGTTCACCGCCTCGCCATGCACCCATCGCGTCCAGACGTGCTGTATATGCAGAAGCACTGGGATGTGATGCGCAGCGAAGATGCCGGCGAGTCCTGGGAAGAGGTCAGCGGAGACCTGCCGACCGACTTCGGTTTCGCCATCGACGTCCATGCCCACGAGCCGGAGACCATCTACGTCGTCCCCATCACGAGCGACTCGGAGCACTTCCCGCCCGACGGGAGGCTGCGCGTCTTCCGCAGCCGGGCCGGCGGCAATGAGTGGGAACCGCTCACCAAGGGTCTCCCACAGAGCCACTGCTACGTGAATGTGCTCCGCGACGCTATGGCCGTGGACTCCCTTGACGCGTGCGGCGTGTACTTCGGCACCACCGGGGGTCAGGTCTACGCGTCGGCCGACGCCGGTGACAGCTGGGCGCCCATCGTCCGGGATCTGCCGGCCGTGCTGTCGGTCGAAGTCCAGACCTTGCCATGATCCGGGTGGTGCTGCCTGCACATCTGCGGACGCTCGCACAACTCGAGGGCGAAGTGGAGCTCGAGGTCGTCGGTTCGCTGACCCAGCGGTCGTTGATCGACGCGCTCGAGGCACGCTATGCGGTGCTTCAAGGGACCATCCGCGACCCGGTTACCCAGAAGAGGCGGGCGTTCGTGCGCTTCTTCGCTTGCGGGGACGACCTGACACACGAGCCCCCGGACGCGCCTCTCCCCGAAGCCGTCGTGACCGGCGCCGAGCCGTTCTTCGTCATTGGTGCGATGGCGGGCGGCTGACGGGTAGATCCCCGGTTGGCAAGCACGACCGGATTCGCGAAGGCCCTCGCCTGCAGATCTGTGCCGTCCTCACCTGATCTGACAGGCGATCGGGACGCCGACGACCGTCTTGCCGGCTCGGACGACAACCATCCATCCTCCGAAGGGACAGCTCTCGCCCCGTTGACTTGGGACGTGAAGCCTGACACCCGGTAGGTGCCGGGCGGCACGGCGACGCGCCATCGGCCGTCCACAGCGCGCGTCGAATAGACCGTGGCAGGCCCGCACGGGCTCTCGGCGCTGCTGAACGGCCGGAGGACAAGGTCGATCCGACCTGACAGATCGATGTACCCGGGGTAACAGTGCGGGGGTAGCTTATCCCTGATCCACCGAAAGGCATTGGCCGATCATCTGTCCGGCGCTGAACCCGCTGGGATGGGTCGAGGCAGTCGTCGAGGGGTCGAATGGCTCATCGGGGACCACAGCGGGCACGCGGTGAATCAGGGCCCGTCAAGGTGCCGGTGAGGACCCTCGTTCTCTGACGCCGGGCAAGGGTGCGGGACGTCGTCCACTGCTCACGGGTCAGGCCTTGATCGGGGTGCCCTGAAGGCGGATCGCCCGGAGGTTTGCGAGACAGCGGGAGAACTGTTCCTCCCACGGCCATTCCGTCGGCAGGTGAAGCTGTCGGCGTCCGCCCGAGCTCGTCATTCGCCCGGGCAGCGACAACAATCTGGTGCGCAGCGTCTTGGTCGTCATGGGTGCCGACTGCTCACCGAGGCCGATGCGCCGCACCCAGCGGCCGAGGTTGTGGGCGACGGCGTTCAGCACGAGCCAGGCGGCATTGGCCGCGAAGCGCCCAGACGGCAGGTGGTTGAGGCCGACGCCGTACTTGAGGTCACGGATCACGTCCTCGACGACGGCGTGGCGGCGGTGGTCGGCCTCGAGATAGAGGGGCTCGCCTTCCCGGTCGGTGATGAAGGCGTGGTAGTCGTAAGTTGCGAAAAGTGCGAGCTGGCTGCCCGGGGTGGGCTTCACCCGCCGAACGATGAGGCGTAGGTCATGGCGCTGGCCGAAGGGCCGGTACGACGTCTCGGCGACATCGGCCCCTCCGTCGATCCAGTACGGGATCGACGTCCAGTGCTCCTCGGGGATCTCCGTGATCACCGTGTGCAGCGCTTTGGACATCTTGGCGGTGATCGAGCAGGGCACCTTGGCCTTGCGGCAGGCATCGGTCACGTTGTGGTTGTAGAAGCCGGAGTCGGCCCGCAGCACGATCGGGCCGTCGGCTCCTGCCCGGCGCACCCGGTTGAAGACCCTGACGAGGAAGCTCGCCGCACCACGGGCGGTGTGAGCGTTGCCGCCGCGAAGGCGCACGCCGAGCACCTCCTCGGTCCCGGCAAGGCTGGCAACGAGTGGGTGGTAGCCGCGCACACTTGTGTAGCCGAAGCGGGCACCCTGCTTTGAGAGCCCGTAGGTCTCACATATCGTCGAATCCATGTCGATCGTGAGCGGGCCGTCCCCCGGTCCTGCCCCAGCTTCCCATGCACGTCGCAGCACCTCGTCGAAGACCTTGTCGAGCTGGGAGACGTGGCCGAAGGTGAAGCTGCGTAGGAACGTCCCGAGCGTCGACGGCGCCCGCACGCCATGACCGAGCACCTCTGCGGTCGAGGCGGTGCGCATCTGATCGGCGTCGTCGATGCAGTCGCCGCCGACGAGGAGCGATTGCACGAGTGTCATCGCTTTCAGCCCCACGTTGGCGTGGCCGGGTGCGTTCCCGAGGTCGACGTACTCGTCGAAC
Source organism: Acidimicrobiaceae bacterium (assembly GCA_003139355.1). Taxonomy (GTDB): domain Bacteria; phylum Actinomycetota; class Acidimicrobiia; order Acidimicrobiales; family Bog-793; genus Fen-455. Next base: position 7,735 of record PLIM01000089.1, read on the forward strand.
AGCTCGCGTAACCCGAGATGCTCGGCGAGGGTTGCCGGCTGGAGCAGCCCGGCGTTTGCCACCGCGTGGTCGTCATCGAAGGTCACCGAGATCCGGTCCAAGCTGTGCGAAGATGAGCACATCGAAAAGGTGCCTTCCGCTCGGGGGCGTGGGTTGGTCTGTCAACCACCATTCTCCCTTGTCGGAAGGCACTTTTCGCGGATGCTCAGGCGAGGATAAGTCTCGAAGGCCTTATTTTTCGGTGGATCCAGGCTTAGAGACCTCGGACCACCAG
>PLIM01000185.1 GCA_003139355.1 Acidimicrobiaceae bacterium
CGACGATGGGCCGGTCGCGCAATCGCCGGACCGGACGCCTTGGAATCCCGATCACCGAGCTGTCGTGCACGGAGCCTCCTGCGCGGATCGATGGGGTGGTAACACACGCGTTATCGACACGATCTGAGCACGACTTGACCAGGTCGGTGGTGGATGCTGATAAGAAACCAAGCCGATCCTCGCGAACTGTCGCAGAGGTGCTCGGGCAAACCGATCCTGGGCCCGCACCACTTCCCCAAGACGGTCAACGCGGTGTTCAACATCAAGGAGGCTGGCTGCTCTGCCACCACGGGGCTCGGGTCACCGCATCTGGGTCGATCTACCGGCTCGGGCTGGCATTGCTGGGCAGGGACGACCCGACCAAGGTTCTGGCGCGCGGGAACGAGTGGGTGTTCGGTCCCCAGGAGCCCTAGGAGCGATCGGGCGACATGCCCGACGCCGTGTTCCCGGGCGTCGCGTGATGCGCCCGGCACCGCTGGCACCCATCGCCTGGCGTAGCGCGCCGCGGCATTGCGGGCCGTGGGAGCAGGTCGTCGCGAACCTGACGGACGGGCTTGTCAAGCTTGGCATCGGCGTGAGCCTCCAACCCACGGGCGACTCCGGAACCCGGGCCAATCTTCGATCGGTTGTCGCCCGGGGACACGAGGCGGACAGTTCCTATCGACGCCGGGTGGAGCGGTCGATTCCTGCAGACACCGTGCGGTCCCGATTCGCCGTGATGCGCGGGCTACGCCACAATCTCACTTCGACGAGGCCGGTAGCGGGGTACGGAGCACATTGAGAAACCTTGACCCAGTGTGGTTGGTACTGGCCGGCTTTGGTGGCGGGCTATCCGGCAGCGTGGCCGGGCTGGCCTCGCTGATCAGCTACCCCGCGCTCCTCGCGGTCGGCCTCCCGCCGATTGCCGCCAATGTGTCCAATACCGTTGCCTTGGTATTCAGCAGTGTCGGCTCGGTGTGGGGGTCGCGCCCCGAGCTGAGCGGCCAGAGGGCTCGAGGCGAGCGGCTGGGCGCCATCGCCATCGGCGGTGGGATCACTGGCGGCGTGCTGCTGCTAGCCCTGCCGTCGAACTGGTTCGTCCTGGTCGTGCCCTGGCTGATCGGGATGGCGTCGTTGAGTATCCTCATCCGGCGCAACCCCGCCCGTGCTGCGACGGCCCCGTCGCACGAACCGACCTGGGCGCTCGGTGTGGGCGTGTTTCTCGTTGCCATCTATGGCGGGTACTTCGGTGCCGCTGCCGGCGTGCTGCTCGTCGCCCTCCTGATGCTGAGCACGGCCGAGCCGCTCGCAAGGAACATCGCCCTGAAGAACCTCCTGCTCGGTCTGGCCAACGCCGTGGCGGCCCTGGCGTTCGCGGTTTTTGGCCCGGTTCACTGGTCGGTGGTGGTACCCCTCGCCATCGGGTTCCTCGTCGGCGGCCGGCTCGGGCCCCTGGTCGTCCGTCGGGCTCCGGCCGGCGCCTTGCGGGCGTTGATCGCCTGTGCCGGATTGGGCCTGGCCGTGCACCTGGGGCTCGACGCCTACGGTCGCTGAGCGAATGGCCCGGCGTGTCCGCAATTGTTCAGAAACCGACCTTGTTCCGGGTCACGCCGGCGTCCGATGTCCGCAGGAGCTGGTTGAGGCTGCCCATGTCCCGCGGGCCAGGCACAACCAAGCTCACCGTCTGGCTCACTTAGGACAGGGAGTTCAACGGTGGCCGGCCTCCGGAACCTTTGACCTCCCTTCCGACCCAGGTTCTCCCGCCGTCGGCCGAGCGGTCGGGCCAGCTCGCGGCCGAGGCGCTCGGCGCAGGAGTCGCCCGGCTAGCCTTCGGCGGTGCGCTCTTGGCGCGTCGGAGCCGTGTCGCTCGCGGTGGCGATATTGCTTGCCTCGGCATGGGCAAGCGGGTGGCATCGCTTCACCTGGGGTGCCCGGCTGGGCATGTTTGGCTGTGCCCTTGCAGTGCTGGGCGTCGGTCTCTTCTGGCGGCACCGTCGACCGAACGCCCGATCATCAGGCAGCGATGGTGCCGCCCCGCTCCCAGCCGTCAATCACACGGGCGCGGCACTCTGGCTGGTGGTCATCCTGGTTGCGGCCGTCTGGGACGTGCTCGGCCTCCTCACCCCGCCCGGCCAGCACCACCTCACCCTGAGCGCCATAGCGCTCGCCTACCGGTCCCTCCATGCCCTGCTGTTCGCCTGCTGGTTGGCCATCGGATGGGTGCTCGCGAGCAAACCGATGCTGCGGCAAGGACGGTAGCGGCCATGCCCTCGGCGTCGCACCTGGGCGCCGCCCTCGGCGTCGCCTGCCGGAGCTTCTCGGTGGTGATCGGATCGAGCAAGGCGGTCGGCCTGGCGTTCTGGCTGGTTGTGATCGCCGCGCTCGGCACACTCGAGGCCCTGGCCCACCTGACCAGGGGGCCGGTGCCCAGCGCCGGAGAACTCGTGGCCCGCTACCTCCACCGTCCGGTCCTTCGTGCCGCCGGTATCGCTCTATGGCTCTACGCCGGATGGCACCTTTTCTCCCACTGAGCGGCGGGCACCACTGCTGACACTCGTCGGCTCCATGTTGCGTACGACCACGAGCGAGCAACCGGCATGCTCGGTCGGCCGACCTGTCGCCACCATGCGGGGTTCGGTGGCATCATCGAGCGGGCGGAGCCCGAATCTTGACGGGCTGCCCGCTAGGTCCTGCAGCGCCCCAAAGAATCCCGGGTGCCCTCGGCCCGGTGCGACGGGAGGACCTCAATGACATCGCGCAGCAACGAGCAGTTTTTGTCGTAGAGCGGCGACATCCTCTTTCCGTGTCCTGTGACAGTGGCCTCCCGATCGCAACCCCAACCGTCGGCTTCGAATGACGAGGCAGGGCCCGCAGCCGGGCGGAAAGTGACCTTGTAGAGAAGCGAGCTCTCCATGCAGCCCGTCTTTGCGGGTCCAAGCTGCAGGGAATCGAAGACCGCTCTGAGCTTTGTCGCTTGCGCGTTGTCGAGTCGGACCGTCACCGGACCTGAGGACGCGTAGGCAAAGCCGGTTTGCGAAAAGCCTGTCACCTCCACGATGTCTCCTGCGGGAGCGAGCTCTCCAGCTGATCGGCTCGGGAGCCAGACCGTCTGTGAGTCGACGCGCAACTCAGTGTCATTCGTGGCGCCGACAGGCACGAGATCGTAGGCCAGCTGGGCAAGATACTCGTGTGGACCCGAAGTCGACAACGAGACGACGAAGCCGGTCGCCGTGCCCATTGGACCACTGTTGGTCTCGTTCGAAGTCACATTGGCGCCCTTGGGGAGATGCGCCTCGATGTAGCTCTCCACAGAGGCGGGCGGTTCGTCGAGGAGGTACAGCCGGTGAAGATCGATCAGGCCGCCGAATCCCGGCGTCTCGAGGGGGCTCTCGAGCCAAGTAGAGGCGACCTTGGTCGTCAGACGTGCACCTGGCGGGACAATCGCCTCACCCAACACTGTGTGCGCGAACGATCTTGGGCCCGTCGCGCCAGCGGGGAGAGCGCCAGCCGCGATGACTCCGGCCCCGACACCGATCGCCACCAGCACCGAGCAGGCAACCAACACGAACCTTCGCATGCCTGCATCGTCCCACCGCGCCCGGGTGAGTACATGACACGACCGCGCGAGACCCACCGTTTCCCGTTGGATCCAGAGCAAGCGGGCTGGGTCACCGGTCACCAGAGCCCGTGTCGGCAGACTCCGTGGAGGTCGGCCATCCCCGGAGCAGCCACGAGGGGAGGTTCAAGAACGTCGGCCGCCGAGCAGGTGGTGCAGGTGCCGGGGGATCCACCACATGGCGATGGCCACCGGGTGGTCTTTGGCTGAACGACCAAGCTCAACCGAGGAGGACCACCCAGTGGCCAACGGAGACTCTGACCTGTCCGAGCTGTTCGACGTGATCTATGCCTGCGGCGACACCGACGTGATCAGCCCCATCCGGCCTTACGCTCAGGAGAACGTGTAGCCGGGGATCCCTGTCCCGGAGTGGACCGCCTTGACGTTTATCGACGACAGCACGGGACAGACCCGCACGGGGAAGTTCTGTATCTCATCGGCTTCAGCCGCCGGCTTGGGAAGGAACTGGCCGGGCGGGACGACCCTAAGGCCTGCCGCCGCAACACCATGGCTTCCGCACAGTGCGCCCGTGTCTACGACCCCCAGGACCGCATGAGCGGTCGCGCCGGGCCTGAGCGTGAACGTGCTCGCGACGCCCCCGTGTGATGCGGGCTTGCCTATCTGGACGCCGTACCGACTGACGGCCCATACGCGGGGGTAGCCGTGCAGTGTGCAGGCCTGTCTCCCGATGTTGCTGAACTCCAGCTCGTAGAAGATGGTGCCGGCCGTGCCGGTACCTCCGACCGCCGCCCAAACCTGAGTGCTGGCGGCGCGACAACTCGTCAGAGCGGCCGGTGCGCCCGAGGCAGCCAGGGCGGCTGTGGGGAGCACAATCGCCCCGCAGGCCAGAGCGGCACCGACGGCGAGTCGCCGGGTGTCACGCAGTGTCAGTTTCATGGTGGTTCCTCCTTGGTTGGTCTTCCTCGACGTATCGCAAATTCAACGCGGCACCGGTCGGCACCGGGAAGACGAATGCAGCACCTATGAGGGCGTTTCGTGACGCCGGATAGCACTGCTCGAGCTTGTCCCGGTCAGCACCGTCAACCGTCATGAGACCTCCTACCCAATACAACGCTCGAGCCGGCGATCGCGCTGCACCCGATGTTGTCGGATCCCTCGGCTGGCAGGGAAGAGATCAGGTTGAAAGTCCGGCCAGCACGCTCCACATGGACACCTGCGGTGTCATGCTCCCGCCGCAGGGCGTCGCGTAGCTTGTACCGCTGCTGGCACCCGTAGTTCCTGATCACGGTCGGCCGTTCAGAAGTCGACCTTGTTCCAGGTGACGCCGGCGTCCGATGTCCGCAGAAGCCAGCTATCGCTGCCCAGGCCCGGCTGGCCGAGCACGACCCAGCCCACCGTCGTGCTCACGTAGGAAAGGGAGTTCAAGGGCGCCCCGCCGCTGGAACCTTTGACCTCCTTTACAACCCAGGTCTTCCCGCCGTCGGCCGAGCGGTCGAGCCAGGTCGCGCCCGAGGTGGTGGCGAGGGTGATCACATTGCCGCGCGAAGGCGGCACGGCGATCAGCTGGCTACCAGTGCCGTCGAACGGAGCCTGCCCGACCAGGTGCACGGTCCTGCCGCCGTTCGTGGAGCTCAACACCTCCTTGTCCATGCTGCCCATGGCACCTGGACCGGTGCACAGGAACAAGACGTCAGAGGCACTGGCCGCCGCGATGCTCGCCAGCCGGTAGTGGGCCCCTGGGCAGCGGAACGGGTACTGGTGCCAGTGAACGCCGTCGGCGGTCGTCCATAGACTGGTGCTGACGAACCAGGCCGACCGGCCGGAAACCGCGAGTGTGGCGCCGGCGGCCGTCATGCGACCGACTCGGGCCCACGCGTCCCGGCCCACCGGGCTGGCGAACAGTTCCTCGCTGCCGTGAGTACTCGGCTCGACAACGGCATACACGGTCCCCGAGGAGGCCGCCATCGCCTCGATGGCCCCGCCAAGGGAGAGCTTGCGCCAGTGCGCGCCGCCGTCGTGGGTAGACCACAGCCCGGGCCTGAACAGCCACCCGTCCCGAGAGCTGGCGAACACGACGCTGCTCAGCGCACGTGCAGAATTGAAGAGACTTATGGAGGGTGCCTTGAGGAAGTGCCAGTGCACGCCGCCATCGGTCGTGGCCACGAGCCGAGCCGCGCACGGGCGCAGGGTAGCCAAGCTCGGGCAATTCACGCCGCCGAGAACAAAGCCGGAGGCGGGGGAGAGCAAGCTTGCCGAGGCTGGCTCAAAGCCGGCGGGCACGCCACCGGGCTGGCCAATTGCAGTCACAGACGAAGTGGTCGAAGGGTGCTGACCCTTCGCGGTGCGCGTCGGACTGGAGCCGAAAAGGTGCAGTTGCGGCAGGGGCACCAAGAAGACAACGACCGCGACGACGACGACGAATCCGGACAGCGCAATCCTCCGACGTCGGGCGAACCTGCGTCGTATGGTGCCCCGCTCGATCGCCTTCGAGGGGTCGAGCACGTACGCGAGACCGGCGGCATGCTGCGCCGCTTCCTTGAAGAGTTGATCGATGTCGTTCGAGTTCTCGTCCATTGTTCTCACTTCCTGGTCATCAGACGGGTGTCGGATTCGATCTGGGATGCGAGCGCGGTTCGGGCGCGGTGGATCCAGGAGCGCACGGTGCCGGCGGGCGCCTTCATCTCGTTGGCAACGTCGTTGACGGTGAGGTCGAACACGACGTGCAGGACAAAAGCTTGTCGTTGGTTCGTAGGCAGCCGTGCCACGAGTCGGGCGAGATCGAGATCGTGAGTATCCAGTGGTTCGTACGCCTCGCTCCTGGACGGGGCGCGTGCCCTTTCGAGGGCGAGACGTCGCCAGCGGCTGACCGCCAGGTTGTAGAGCACGACGCGGCTCCATGCGTCACGGTTGGCGTGCCTGGAAACAACGTCCCAGTGTTGCCACGCGCGGGCGTAGGTCTCCTGGGTCAAGTCGAGAGCCTCGTCCATGTTGCCGACGTAGAGGAAGGCTGCACCGATGAGGGCGTTTCGCGACGCGACGTACCACCGCTCGAACTCGTCCTGGTCAGTAACCTCGAGCGCCACTGGACCTCCCTACCTATTAAACGCTCGAGCGGGGGATCGCGCTGCACCTGAAATTGTCGAATCTCGGCTGGCAAGGAAACGAGCAGGTGGAACGTCCAGCCGGCGCGGCCCGCCTCGACACGTGCAACGTCCAGCCTTCCCTTGCCGCGTGCGGCGAGCAAGGCATCGCAGATTCGCCGCAGGGCCTCCCGCCGCTCGCACGGCTGCGGTTTGCCGGAGGCACTCCGGTGCTAGTCAGGGGGAACCTGACAGTCGCTTGTGAGCCTGCCCGGAGGACCGCGACGTGCTCAGGAGTGAGAGACTTCTCGCGCGAACGGGGAGGCAACTTGCCATGGCTATCGAGACGTCACTCAGCTATCCGGACATCAGTGCTCAGGGGTTCGCCCATCCCGCAGACCGGGCAGCCGCCGCGGCGCTGCACACCATCCCCATGCTCGACCGCGTGATCAAGATGCTCAGTGAGGTCGGCTACGAGCGCAAGCTTCGCCAGCTCATGCTCGGCAATGCCGTCCGGCTCGGGGAGGACCAGCTGCCCGAAGTGTGGGCGATGCAACGTCGTTATGCCCATGTCTTCGACATCGCCAAGTGTCCTCACCTGTATGTGACCCAGTACCCGGTGGGCAACGCGCTCACCATCGGCGCGAACGAACCGGTGACGCTCATCTCCTCGGGACTGGCAAGATCGTTCGAATCGGACGAGTTGCAGGCGGTGCTGGCGCACGAGATGGGCCACGTGCTGGCGGATCACGTGACCTTCATGACGACCTTCGAGCTCGTCCAGCTCGTCATGAACGGCGTGCTACGCGGGGCCCCGTTTGCCGGCCTGCCCCTGAAAGCCCTCTACTACGCGCTGCTCGAATGGACGAGAGCCGCCGAGCTGACCGCTGATCGCGCCAGCGCGCTCGGCACCGGTGACCCGCTCTTGACCTGCCGGACCCTGATGCGCATGGCCGGCGGCCCGGTGCCGGGCCTCGATCTGGACGCGTTCATCCGCCAGGCCACCGAATACGAGGGAGAGGGCGACCCCTTCGCGCGGTACTCGCGTTTCTGGTCGGAGATCGGCACGACCCATCCCTTCCCCGTGCGCCGGGTCAGGGAGCTCGTCGCCTGGGTGGGATCCGGCGAGTTCGACCGGCAGCGCTCGGGCGGCTACCTCCGCCGTGGCCAGGAGCCACCGCCGTCGGCCGAGTTCGACGCGGCGCTCAAGCACTACAGGCAACGTTTCGCGAAGATCGTCGAGCGCGCCGGTGGTGGTGTGCAGCAGGTCGTTAGCCGCTTTGCCACCTGGCTCGACAGCGACGACGGCGATGCCGACGACGAAGGGTCCGAACCCTGAGCGGCTCGGCTCAGGCCAGGAACGAGCGGGGCAGAGCCTCGAACATCTCGGCTGAAAGTGCCAGCGACTCGACGTCGACTCGTTCGTCGTCCCCGTGGAACATCGACAGGAACTGCTCGAAACTGAGCCGGTCCGAGAACATCCCGAAGCCGTACGCGACCGCCCCGCGCCGGCGGAAGAACCGCCCGTCCGTCGCTCCCGCAGAGAAGTAGGGCACGCTCTGGGCACCGGGGTGAAACCGCCGCACCATGGCGTCGAGCTCGTCCCACAGAGGGGTGCCGACCGGGGACTCGCTTGCAGGGTCGTCGTGGGCCCACAGGATCTCGACCTTGTCGCCGAGGTCCCCGATGGCTTCGCCGAGGAGTGAGCGCACCTCGGTCTCGGTCTGACCGGGCAAAGTCCGCACGTCGAGATCCAGTTCGACTTGATCGGGGATCACGTTCAGCTTCGTGCCCCCGTGGATGATCGTCGGGGCGATCGTCATATGCGTGCAGGCGTGCGTTTGGCGGGCGAGGCCGACATCGGGATACGACTTGCAGAAATCGTCGATGGCGTCCGGGTCGACGAGCATCGCGCCGATCTCCGGGGGCAGCGCCATGCCGCCCACGAAACGGCGCCATGCATCGTGCACGCTCGCCGGCGGCTTGAACGCAGCGAGGCGCCCTATGACCTCGGCCGCGGTGACGAGCGCATTGTCGGTGCGCAAAGGTGCCGAGGCGTGACCTGCCACCCCACGGACCCGTAGGCGGCACCAGCAGCTTCCCTTCTCGCCCACCATTATCGGGAGCCGGCGGCCGCCGGCCGTCTCGATGGGGACGCCCCCTGACTCGGTGATGACGTAGTCGGCCCCTACCGACGAGGCCGCATGCTCGGTCAGCCACCCCGCGCCATGGGAGCCGAGGGCTTCCTCGTCGGCAACCGCGGCCAGGATCAGGGTGCCACGGGGACGGAAGTCACTCCGGGCGAGCCGCGCGAACGCGACGGCCATCGAGGCGGTGATGTTCAACATGTCGACGGCGCCCCTGCCCCAAACCTCACCGTCGACGAGCTCGCCGCCAAACGGGTCGCGGCTCCAGGTGTCCGGGTTCACCGGCACGACATCGGTGTGGCCGAGGTAGCAGAGCGCGGGTGCGCCAGGGTCGCTCCCCTCGATGCGCGCCACGAGCGAGACCCGGCCCGGAAGCGGCTCGTAGCTCTCCAGGTCGCAGCCTGACCCTTCGAGGCCGGCGCGCAGCAGGTTCGCGTTGGCGACCTCGTGACCGGAGGCGTCCGTGCCGTCGTTGACACAAGCGTTGCGGATCATCTGTTGGAGAAGCTCGACCACCTCAGGGTCGCGCACCTCGTGGTCGCGCACCTCAGAGTTGTCCGTCATGTCGCCTTTCTCGGTTCGATCCATCGCCACATGACCACGTGCGGTCCGTGGATGGGCACGACCCATTCGTCGCCCCAGGTCTCAAAACCCGCCCGCTGGTAGAAGCCGATGGCGTGCACGCGCGCGTTGCACCAGACGAGATCACCGCCTTCGGCCGCCACGTGGGCCAAGACGGTGTCGAGCACCAACGAGCCGATGCCCTGGCCCTGGAGGTCTTCACGGGTGGCCATCGCGCGCAGGCGCCACGCTGCCGCCTCATGTCCGGCGCCCAAGGGGACCCCAGCTTCAGCCGCGTCAAGAGGTGCCGGCTCGCGGAACACCGTCGCGACCCCGACAACAGCACCGCTGGCGCGGTCGATGGCGCCAAAGGTTGCCGTGCCCGGCTCGCCGTCTTCTTTGAAGGGCACCTCGTCAATGCTCTGACTTGGCCTGAGAACCGCATGGCGTATCGGGTAGCTCGCAGCTGCCGGGATCAGTTCGACGTCCACTTCCACACCGCCGAGCGTACCGACGAGCCCCGGCGTGCTCCAGGCACGTTTCTTGCACCGTGCGCCGCTGCGCCACCGACGCCTAGGTCTGCGGTGCTTGCTTGTGAGGCGTGGTCGCGGAGAGCCCCAGGTACTCGCCGGCCCTGAGCTGCGAACGAGTCCCGTCGCGCTCAAGCCGCCATACCGACTTTTCACCGTGGACTGTGAAGTCGTCGCCGCTGCCGACGAGCGCCGTCTCCTCGTCGATGCCGACCAGCACCGCGTCCGGCGGGGTCCGGGCCAGCACGCGGTCGGTCAGCCCGGGTGCCCACCGCTCGAGACGGTCGAAGTGCGGTAGCACGACCAGGTGCGGCACGACGGCGAGGCCTTCGCCGCTGTAGCGCCCAGGCCGAGCGAAGTCGTCCGCGATCCGGCTCAGTGCACACGCCCCGGCCGAGCAACCTGCGAGGGCGGCGCCCGAGCGCCAAGCCTCGAGGATCGCCTGCCAGACGGCCGTGCCGGCGAGAGTGTGGGCGAGGTACCCGGGATTGCCGCCGGAGAGGTAGACGAGACCGGCTCCGGCCACCTGCGACGCCAGCGCGGGGCACTCGGCGTCCTCCCGGTCGAGCACCTCGAGCGGCACAGCCTCGACGCCCATGGCGGCGTAGTGCGCAGTGCCGAGGTCGATCCAGTACCGAACCCGTTCCGGGCCTTCCTCCGCGGAGGCCGTCGGAAGCAGGACGGCCCGCTGCGGGCGCCCCGCGAGCAGTTCGGCGTCGACGGGGACCATCACCTCGAGAAACTCGCCGCTTCCCACCAACGTCACCGGCCCCGCTCCCTCGACGCGTCTCACAGCCTTGGACCTGGCCGGCTCTGCATCCGGTTTACGCTAGTGGTCCGGCAGTTCGCGCAGACCTTGTTCGAGGTCGCGCAGGCCGTGGCGCCACGCGGCGCTGCCGCACCGCTGTCGCCTTGAACCAAGACCGCCCCTCATGATCACTGCCACCGACCTCGAGCTCACCGCCGGCGGTCGCCAGCTCCTCGAGCCGGTGACCTTCCAGGTCGCGCCCGGGGACCGGATCGGGCTTGTCGGGCGCAACGGGGCCGGCAAGACCACCCTTGCCAGAGTGCTCGCCGGCGAAGCCCTCCCGGCGGCGGGCTCGGTCCGTCGTTCGGTGCCGGTGGCGTACCTGCCGCAGGATCCCCGCACCGGCGACCTGACCGTCGTCGCACGCGACCGGATCCTTAGTGCGAGGGGTCTCGATCGCATCGTTCACGAGCTCCAGACCGCCCGCACCGACATGGGCCACGGCGATACCGAGCACAAGGACAGCATTCTCAGGCGCTACTCCCGGCTCGAGGAGCAGTTCCATCTCCTCGGTGGGTGGGCGGCCGAAGCCGAAGCCGGTTCGATCGCCTCCAGCCTGGGACTTCCAGACAGGGTGCTCACCCAACCGCTCGGGACGCTCTCGGGAGGCCAACGACGCAGAGTGGAGCTGGCTCGCGTCCTGTTCTCAGGCGCTCCGACGCTCATCTTGGACGAGCCGACCAACCATCTCGACGCCGACTCGATCGCATGGCTGCGCAACTTCCTCCGCGCGCACAACGGCGGGCTGGTGGTGATCAGCCACGACGGCGACCTTCTCGACTCGGTCGTCAACAAGGTGTTCCATCTCGACGCAACGCGAACCCAACTCGACGTGTACCGCCTCGGATGGAAGGCGTACCTCGACCAGCTGGCCACCGACGAGCGCCGGCGACGCCGCGAACGGACCAATGTCGAGCGCAAGGTCGTCGCGCTGAAGTCTCAGGCCGACCGCATGCGTGCGAAGGCCACCAAAGCCCGCATGGCCCACAACCTCGACCGGCGCGCCGCGCGCCTCACCGAAGGGCTCGAGGACGTTCGCAGGGTGGACAAGGTGGCCAGGTTGCGCTTCCCCGCTCCTTCACCGTGCGGCAAGACGCCGCTCAGCGCGACCGGGCTCACGAAGTCCTACGGGTCACTCGAGGTGTTCTCGGGCATCGACCTCGCGATCGACCGTGGCAGCCGAGTGGTCATTCTCGGGCTGAACGGCGCGGGCAAGACCACGCTGCTACGGGTGCTGTCAGGAATCGAGCGGCCCGATGCCGGCGGAGTCGTCCAAGGACACGGCCTCCAGCTGGGTTACTACGCCCAGGAGCACGAGACGTTGGACCCCTCGCACACCGTGTACGAGAACGTGCGGCACAACGCACCGCCGACGGTCAGCGACGCGGAGCTCCGGCGCATCCTGGGGTCGTTCCTGTTCGGTGGTGGGCGCATCGAGCAGTTGGCGGGCACCCTGTCGGGCGGCGAGAAGACCCGACTCGCGCTCGCGACGCTCGTTGTCTCGGCGGCGAACGTGCTGTTGTTGGACGAGCCGACGAACAACCTCGATCCCGCCAGCCGCAGCGAGGTGCTGAAGGCACTGCACACCTACGCCGGCGCGATAGTGCTCGTCACCCATGATCCTGGCGCCGTGCAGGCTCTCTCTCCCGAACGCGTCGTGCTCATGCCCGAAGGCGTGGAGGACACCTGGAGCGACGACCTCGGCGACCTGGTCGCCCTTGCCTGAACGATCTGAATGCCGATCTGAATGGTGCGGATGAAGCGTCACGTGCGTAGCTTTGTGAAAGGCGCCACGGGCGGGAGGGCCTCGATGGGCAGCGAACTGTTACCGACCCCGGCCGAGGTCATGGCCAAGGCGACCAAGATGTTGCAGCGGGTCATGTTGCTGCAGGTCGTGTGGTTCGTGTGCTTTGTCGCAGGCGGTCTGCTCACGGTGTGGACGGCATGGAAGAACACGCATTTGCCTGCCGCTTGTACGAGTGGCGTGCATGCCACTGTGTCGGTGATCGAGAGCTGTCAGCATCACTCGTACCTCTTGGCGGTGGTCCTGGTCTTGGTCGGCATCGCCGGGCTGTTGGTGACCGGGTACGTGGCGACGCGTCTTGCGGTCAGGTACCTCGGTGCCGGGGCGACGGCCTTCTTGCGGAGCGGGCGCCGCTTCATGGGACCGATGGGCCCGCGCACGGGCGGCCCGGACATGGGTGGTGGCTTCCCGGGCCAGGCAGGAAGGATGCCGGGCTTCAATGCCGGGCTTCCACCAGCGGTGCCCCGCCCCGCCCCACCGCCTCGTGACGACCGTCCTGAGCACCGCTGATCTTCTTCAGGACAGCCGGCGGCGGTAACGCACCTCCGGATGGCGCTCGCCGCCCACTTCGTACATCTTGCGGGCACCGTCGGCAAGCCAGCCGAGATGCTCGTAGAAAGCTCGCGCACGAAGATTGTCGGCCAGCACCCAGAGCACAGCCTGGGGGTACCCGGCTCGGGTGAGCCGCTCGAGCGCGTCAGCCATAAGCGCGCTCCCGACACCTTGGCGCCAGTGTGTGGGGTCGACGTAGCAGGCGTACACCTCACCGAGCGGCGACTCGTCGGAGCCCGCATCACGGTAGGCCCCGCCACTCAGCCAGCCGGCCACCTCGCCATCGACCTCGCCAACGAGCATGAACTCACCCTGCGCCTCAGCGCCGAGAATCAGCGTCTGCCAGTGCAACGTGCGCAGGGGGAGGCCCATGCCCAGACTCCGCAGGAACTCGCTCGAGATCACATTCGCGTAGCCAGCCTGCCAGGACCGTACGTGTGAGGTCGCGATTGCGGCAGCGTCGGCCACTTCTGCTTGGCGCACGAGAGGAGCGATAGCTGATCTTGCCATCACCGCGAGTCGCTCGAGCATGCCTGGGAGGTTCGGCCCCCTTTGCAGATCGAACATATGTTCGTATACTGCGGCCATGGCCACGTATGCTCTTGCCGGGACGCCGCCGCTGACTGATGCCCGGCCGGCTACCGGCATCACTGCGCCGGGTCCTCGTCCCCGTCCCAGCCCGGGCCCGTTGCCGGCCGAGCGGTTCCTGCCGGTTCTTCCGGAGTTGGCCGGGCTGTTCCCAGGCGGCGGGCTCCCGAGGGGTGGCACCGTCCTGCTCGGGCCGATGACGGCGCCGGACACGTTCCTCAGCTCTGCTCATGGCAGGTCCGGTCCCACCTCAGCTGCGGCAAGCCGGGCTCCGGGATTGACGAGCCTGCTGCTCTTGCTGCTCGCGGGAACATCGTCCCGGGGTTACTGGTGCGCAGTGGCCGGCTTACCAGAGCTCGGGTTTGCAGCAGCGGCCGAACTGGGGGTCAATCTCGACCGTCTCGTCCTCGTCCCTCGTCCTGGCTCGGAAGGTCGCCGGCAAAGCGTCGTCGCGACACTGCTCGAGACCGTCGATCTCGTCTGTCTCGCCCCGGACACCCCCGTGCGACCTGCCGACGCCAGGAGACTTGCCGCCCGAGCGCGAGAGCATTGCTCGACCTTGGTCGTACTCGACGCAGCGAGCACTCCTACCGGAGTTGCGAGAGGGTTCCTCTCCGGCGGCCCCGCGCGACCGGGACGTGTCTTGGCACGTTGGCCCGGCCCCTCGGACCTGCGTTGTGCCGTGAGGGAATCGAGCTGGTCCGGGCTCGAGCGTGGCCACGGTCTGCTCAGCTTCCGGCAGCTCGAGGCGGAAGTCGGTGGTCGGGGTGCGGCCAGCCGGCCGAGACGAGACCTGCTGCGGCTCCCGGCTTGAGGTCAGTGGTGCCTACGGTCCGCACCCTCGTCGTCTGGTGCCCTGATTGGCCTCTTGTTGCCGCCGGGCTTGCCGACCGGCCGGCTGTGGTCGTCGTCGCCAACCGGGTGATCGCCTCCTCCGCCGCTGCCCGGTCCGAAGGGGTGCGTCTCGGGCAGCGGCGGAGGGAAGCCCAGGCATGCTGTCCGGAGCTCGTCGTGGTGGGCGAGGAGCCGGCTCGGGACGCGCGCAGCTTTGAGCCCGTCGTCGTAGCGGTTGCTGTCTTCACTCCCCGAGTGGAGCTCACCAGGCCCGGGGCCTGTGCCCTGCCTGTCCGGGCCCCCGCCCGTTACTTCGGTGGGGAGGTTTCGCTCGCCGAACAGGTCTGTAACGCTGCGGGTTCGGCCGTCGTGGCCGTCGCCGGTGCGGCCGGCACTGCAGCCCCTGAGCCACCGTGCAAGGTGGGGATCGCCGACGGGCCGTTCGCTGCACGGCTCGCCGCGCGCGAAACCATGATCGTGCCTCGCGGTGCGACGCCGGAGTGGCTCGGTCACTTCCCGGTGGAGGTTCTCGGCCTGCCCAAGCTCGCCGACGTGCTCCGGCGGCTCGGGATCCGCACGCTTGGTGAGTTTGCCGAGTTGGACGAGCGTGCGGTGCAGGCTCGATTTGGTGCCGAAGGGGGTTCTGCCCACAGGCTTGCCCGGGGTCTCGACGAGCGACCGCTCGATCTCAGGGACCCTCCAGCGGATCTCACAGTTTGCCGGGAGCTCGACCCGCCCGCCGACCGGGCTGACGCCCTGGCCTTTCTTGCCGTAGGGCTTGCCGATGAGCTCGTCGGCCGCCTCGCTCCGCACGGGCTGGCCGCTACCCAGTTGCTTGTCGAGGCAGAGACCGAACATGGCGAGTCACTACAGCGTTGTTGGAGAGGGGACCGCCCTTTCACCGCCCGCGCCATGGTGGACCGGGTCCGGTGGCAGCTCGAGGGATGGCTGCAGGGACCAGTGATCACCGCCCCCACTGCCGGGATCACCATGCTGCGGCTCACGGTCGCCGGCGCAGTGCCCGATGACGGACGCCAAATGGACTTCGGAGGTGGTGTAGCCAGCGCAAGCCGACAAGTGGAACGGGGATTGGCGCGAGTCCAGGGCCTTCTCGGTCACGAGGCCGTCCTGACAGCGGTGCGCACGGGCGGGAGGGGGCCAGGTGAACAGATCCGTCTCGTACCTTGGGGTGAGGAACCTGAGGAGGAGCGTGGTGCCAGAGCCGCCAGCTCCAAGACGGCTCGCTCGGGGGGTGGCGGGAAGCGAACATCCGGGCGCGTCCGCCCGGGACGCCGGACCGCCGTGGTCGCGGCCGGTGACCGGGACACGGCACCTTGGCCAGGTCACCTCCCACCCCCGTCGCCGGCGCTTGTCCATCCAGTGCCCGTTCCTGTCGAGGTTCTCGGCCCCGACGGGGCACCGGTCGGCGTGACCGGACGCGGGCGGTGTACGGCCATTCCTTCTCGTTTGATTCTGCCGATCGCCGGTAGCTCGCCTCTCGGGATCATGGGCTGGGCGGGGCCGTGGCCGGCCGATGAGCGGTGGTGGGATCCTGCGGCTGCCCGGCGGCGGGCTCGTTTGCAGGTGCTGCTCGATGATGGGACTGCGCATCTGCTCGTCCTCGAGCACGGGCGGTGGCACCTCGAGGCCACCTACGACTGACCCGGTTTCCCGGCTCGGCCGCCTGGAGAGACTCGCCGGCGGGTTCGAAACACTCTCAGGGAACTCACAGTCCCCGTGGAGGAAGAACTGAGTACCAGGTCGCATAGTTTGGGTATCGATATTCGAGCCGCGTCAAGCGAGCTGGGGATCGAGGGGGATTTTCGCCCTAGCGCTCGAGCGAGCGCCTGACCGGAGGTGAGTGTGATGGACCAGTGGAACGACGAGCAGCCAGAGCGTGCTCAACCGACAGGGGCTCTGTCGCCGGAACCCTCAGGAGCGCCGGTCAATCCGGAAGTCTCCCAAGCGCCTTGGACCGGAGCGGCCGACCAGGGACTTCCGCCTGACAACATGCCCGGCAGCCACGGCTCCGGTGGTTACCCGCCCGGTGGTTACCCGCCCGGTGGTTACGGCCCGACTGGCAATCAGCCAACCGGGCCGGAACGTCCCAGGCGCAGCCGGAAGGTCGCAGCCCTCGTCGCGGCAGCGCTCGTCCTGGTCGGCGCCGGTGCCGGCGCCGGGATCGCCTACGTGTCCCGACAGAATCAGGGCTCGGCGGCAGGATTGGTCACCTCGCCGGCCGGGCATTCGCTCACCACGGCCCAGATTGCCGCAGCCGTCGATCCTGCAGTCGTCGACATCAACACGAACCTCGGCGAGGGGACCGGCATGATCGCCACCTCCAACGGCGAGATCATCACAAACAACCATGTCGTCGCAGGCGCGACGAGCATCAAGGTCATGGTTGACAACCGCGGCACCTACAACGCAACCGTTGTCGGGACTGATGCGACAGCTGACGTGGCGGTCCTGCAGCTGAGTGGCGTGAGCGGTTTGCCGACGGTGAAGTTCGCCAACTCGTCGGCCGTCGGGATCGGGAACCCCGTCGTGGCGATCGGCAACGCGGGCGGCCAAGGCTTCCCGTCGACGGTGACCGTCGGGGCCGTGACGGCCCTCGACCGGACGATCAGGGCGAGCGACCAGAATGGGGTGAGCGAGTCCCTGACGGGCTTGATCCAAGTGGACGCTCTGATCGAGCCGGGGAATTCCGGTGGTCCGTTGGTCGACACCTCGGGCGACGTCATTGGCATGGACACTGCCGCAGCGAGCGTGGACGGGGCTACGCCGTTAGGTTTTGCCCTGCCGGTCAACCGCGTGCTGCAGATTGCGAATGACATCGAGCAGGGCAAGGGTGGTCCAGGGATCGTCATAGGTGTCGTGGCCTTCCTGGGAGTCGCCGGCGAGACGGTCTCCCTGCAGGGTGCGGGACCAGCGACCGGCGCCGGACTGCAGTATGTGGAGCCTGGTGGCCCCGCTGACCAGGCCGGTCTTCAGGAGGGCGACGTCATCGTTGCCTTCGACGGTCACGCGACTGCGACGATGGACGAGTTGGCGACCATCATTCACAAGCTGCACCCCGGCGATCGTGTGAAGGTCACCTTCGAGAACCCGAGCGGCGGTACCCAGACTGCCACCGTCACCCTCGCCACGGCGCCGCCTGCGTAGCTGGTTCGTTTCCTCCCGGACGAGCACCGCCCGGCCGTCTCGGCGCCAAGCCCCTGCGCGTTGAGGCGGCCGTGGCGCGTCCGGCGATCGTGCGCCTTCGGACCCGACGGTGCTATCCAGCGAACGGGCCGCTGTCGGAGGGATCGGCACCGTTGAGCATCGACTCTTCGGCGGAGACCTCCTTGGCACCCCACGGCCGTGACTCCGGCTCGGGTTCTATCGGGAGCTCGACGCTGAAGGTGGCGCCGCCGCCGGGAGTCCCGATGATCGAGACGTGCCCGCCGTGGGCGTCCGCGATGGCCGCCACGATCGAGAGCCCCAGTCCGGCGCCACCGTGCGAACGGACTCGGGCAGGGTCCGACCGCCAGAAACGCTCGAAGACGTGTGCAACCGCATCCGGCGGGATCCCGGGGCCATGGTCGACCACAGAGATCCTGACTTTGGAAGGGGCAACGCCCTGCGAAGCCACGACGGTGACGATGACCTCGAGCGGGCTGCCAGCGGGTGTGTAGGCAAGGGCGTTCGAAACGAGATTCCCGAGAAGCTGGCGCAGGCGTGCGTCATCCCCGATGATCGGGCATGACGGCGGCGCCTCGAAGCTCACCGTGCGGGACGGGTCGATGGCGCGGGCGTCCTGGACGGCATCGCCGGCGAGTGCCGCGAGATCGACCGGCTCTTGTTCGAGCGGACGACCCTGGTCGAGTCGAGCGAGCAGCAACAGGTCGTCGACGAGGCCGGCCATCCGAATCGACTCGCTGTCGATCCGGCGCATCGCCGTGTCGAGGTCGGCGGGACGGTCGACCAGTCCGTGCTGGAAGAGCTCCGCGTAGCCCCGAATCGACGTGAGCGGCGTCCTCAGCTCGTGCGACGCGTCCGCCACGAAACGTCGAAGTCGCGCCTCGGACGCCTCCCTCTCGCGGAAGGCCGTCTCGATTCGGGCCAGCATCACGTTGAGCGCGCTGCCGAGCCGGCCGACCTCGGTGCGGTCATCGGTCTGTTTGACGCGCTGGCTCAGGTCGCCGGCGGCAATCGCGCCCGCCGTCTCGGCCATCTGTTCCAGCGGACGCAGTCCGATCCGGACCGTGAGCCACGCCGCGGCCGCAAGCGCAATCAGGACGGCGCAGCTCACGAGCAGCTCCAGTTCCAGGAGGCGGTGAGCGGTGCCCGTGACCCCGTTGAGCGGGACCGCCACGACGAAGAGCCCGCTGAAGCCGCCTTGCCCATGAATGAGTGCCTGCACGTTCTCGGCAAACAGGCGGAATTGCGTGCCTGATGTCGCCGTCACCGTCATGTCGAGCGACTGCCCCTGACTCGTGAGCGATCGCTCCAGCTTCTTCACCGGGACCACCGGGACCCCGCCGGTCCAACCGGCCGTCGCCGGAAGCTGCTCAGCCAGCACACCATTGGCGTCGGTGTCGTAGATCGCTGCGAACGTGCCGTTCGGAAGACCGAGCTCGCTGTTTCCGGGATTGAGGAGGGCATTCTCGACGGCCCCGCCGGGCACGGCGCTGATGCTGGAGAGTGTGTCGTCAACCTGTTGGAACAGGTAGCTGCGTAGTGACGTGTAGGTGACAGCGTCGGTCGCGCCGAGGGCGATGACTACGAGAGCGATCAGCATGAGGATGATCCGCGTCCTCAGCGACCATCGGCGGTCCTTGCTGGGTTTCGGCGTGGCCTGCTCGCGTGCGGCCGGGGCCGCAGTCGTTGTCACGTGTGGGGCGGGCGGAGCACGTAGCCGACTCCGCGAACGGTGTGGATCAGGTGCGGCTCGGTGGAGTCGACCTTCTTGCGGAGGTAGCTGACGTAGGTCTCGAGCACACCGGCGTCGCCGCCGAAGTCGTAGCTCCAGACGTGGTCGAGGAGCTGGGATCGGGTCAGGACTCGTCGCGGATTCGAGAGGAGGTAGCGAAGCAGCCGGTACTCGGTTGCCGTCAGGTCGATGAGCTGACCGGCTCGCCGCACTTCGTGAGCATCGTCGTCCATCTCGAGGTCCGCGAGCACGAGCAGTTCGCGGGCAGGTCCGCTCTTGCCGGCACGACGAAGGATGGCCTGGGTGCGAGCCACGAGCTCGGCCACGCTGAACGGCTTGGTCACGTAGTCGTCACCGCCGATGGTGAGGCCCCGGATCTTGTCCTCGGTGGCATCGCGGGCCGTGAGGAAGAGAACTGGGATGTCGCGCCGGTCGCGCCGGAGGCGCTCAGCGATGTTGAATCCGTCGATATCGGGCAGCATCACGTCGAGCAGGATGAGGTCGGGCCGGAACGCATCGATCTGCTCGAGGGCCCCATACCCACTGGAAGCAGTTTGGACGGTGAAGCCCTCATAGCGAAGTGCCATCGACACGAGTTCGGTGATGGACTCCTCATCGTCGACGACGAGGACGCGAGGGCCCGCTCCTCCTTCTGCCACGTCCACATTGTGGTCGATATTGCTGGGAGTTTGCTGAGAATCCAGCGTGGAGACTGCCGAGGGGCGCTTGTGAGGGCCCTGATGTGGGAGAAGCACTACGAACATGTGTTCGATCAGTGTCACTATCCTGGGTCCGTGGTTGGGTACGCAGAGCTCCATTGCCATTCGAATTTCAGTTTCCTCGACGGTGCCTCTTATCCCGAGGAACTTGTCGCCGAAGCCGCCCGGCTCGAGCTCGGGGCTCTGGCACTGACCGACCATGACGGGCTCTACGGCGTGGTGCGCTTTGCCGAGGCGGCAAAGGAGGTGGGAGTGCTCACCGTTTTCGGTGCCGAGCTCACCCTTGCCGGCCGCGGCCCAGACTTAGCCGGCGCCCCAGTCGTCCCGGCGGCACCGCGTACCGGGACCCCTGACCCGCCCGGGTTCCACCTGGTCGTCCTCGCCCGCGACCCGGAGGGCTATTCTCGCCTTGCTCGCGCCATCAGTGAGGGCCATCTTGCCGGTGGTGAGAAGGGCCGCCCTCGCCACGACATCGACCGACTGGCCGATCTCGCGGGAGGCCACTTCCTCATCTTGACTGGCTGTCGCAAGGGAGCGGTGCCTGCCGCGCTTGTCGAAGCCGGTCCTGTTGCGGCGGCCAGGGAGCTCGACCGGCTCGTCGACCGGTTCGGTCCCGAGAGCGTCGTCGTCGAGCTGTTCGACCACGATGACCCTCTCGACTCGGCGCGCAACGACGCACTCGCTGCCTTCGCTGTGCGCAGGGGTCTCGGTATCGTCGCGACGAACGTCGTTCACCACGCCCAACCCGCGGGCCGCCGCCTCGCCTCGGTGCTCGCCTCGATTCGCGCGGGACGCCCACTCGATGAGCTCGACGGCTGGCTACCCGCCGCAGGGGCGGCCTACCTGCGCTCGGGGGCGGAGCAGGTCAGGCGCTTCGCCCGCTACCCGGGAGCCGTCGAGCAAGCCGGCGAGCTCGGGCGAGCGTGCGCCTTCGACCTCCACCTCGTTGCCCCCAAGCTTCCCGACTTTCCCGTGCCTGCGGGCCAAAGCGAGATGTCGTTCCTGCGCCAGCTCGTCGAGGAGGGGGCGACCCGGCGCTACGGCCCAGCAGGAGCTGAGCGGGTGCCCGGCGCGTGGCGACAGTTGGAGCACGAATTGACGATGATCGAGGAGCTGGGCTTTGCCGGCTACTTCCTCGTCGTCTGGGACATCGTCGAGTTCTGCCGGCGGTCGGGGATCTACTGCCAGGGCCGGGGCTCCGCGGCGAGCTCGGCCGTTTGTTATGTGCTCGGTATCACCAATGCGGACGCCGTCGCTCTCGACCTTTTGTTCGAGAGGTTCCTGTCACCCGAGCGCGACGGGCCGCCCGACATCGACGTTGACATCGAGAGCGGGCGGCGCGAGGAGGTCATCCAGTATGTCTACGGGCGCTATGGCCGTGAGCGGGCAGCGCTAGTGGCCGTAGTCGTGAGCTACCGGGCTCGGTCCGCCGTGCGGGATGCCGCCAAGGCGCTCGGCCACTCGCCCGGGCAGGTCGACGCCTGGGCGCGACGCATCGAGCGGTGGGGATCACTTGGTGGCGACCACCACTCGACCGCGCCGCATCGCAAGGACCGCTGGACGTGGTGGAGCGCTGCCGCGGAGGGCGAGGCCGCACGGCGCGACGCCACCGGGGGCACGGTCGGCGACGGCCGCCCCGGTCGTGACGACGTCGCTGCCGAGCCCGGCCCTGAGCAGGCAGCGAGCGAGCTCGGGATCCCGACCCGGGTGCTGGCGGTGGCGACCGAGCTGGAGGGCTTTCCCCGCCACCTCGGCATCCATCCCGGCGGCATGGTTATCTGCGACCGTCCGGTCTCGGAGGTCTGCCCGGTCGAGTGGGCCCGCATGGAGAACCGGACCGTGCTCCAATGGGACAAGGACGACTGCGCGGCGGTCGGCCTCGTGAAGTTCGACCTCCTCGGTCTCGGGATGCTCGAGGCGATCCACCGGGCGGTCGACACCATCGGCGCCTACCACCACGACGAGATCGACCTCGCGATGATCCCCCAGGAAGAGGCCGTCTACGACATGTTGTGCCGTGGCGACTCGGTGGGGATCTTCCAGGTGGAGAGCCGGGCTCAGATGGCCACGCTGCCCCGGTTACGGCCACGCTGCTTCTACGACCTCGTCGTCGAGGTCGCTCTCATCCGCCCCGGCCCTATCCAGGGAGGATCGGTTCACCCCTACCTGCGCCGGCGTAACGGGGCAGAGGCGGTGACGTACCTACATCCGTGTTTTGAGCGCAGCTTGGCGAAGACCCTCGGGGTGCCGCTGTTCCAAGAACAGCTCATGCAGATGGCGATCGATGCCGCCGGGTTCTCGGCTGCCGAGGCCGATCAGCTCCGTCAAGCCATGGGCGCAAAGCGCTCCGTCTCGCGCATGGAACGTCTCCGCGCCCGCCTGTATGCGGGGATGGCCGAGCGGGGGATCACCGGCCAGATCGCGGACACCGTCTGGGAGCAGCTGGCGGCATTCGCCAACTTTGGCTTTCCGGAGAGCCACTCGGTGTCATTCGCCCACCTCGTATATGTGAGCGCGTGGCTCAAGCTGCACTACCCGGCCGCGTTCCTCGTAGCACTGCTCAACTCCCAGCCCATGGGCTTCTGGGCGCCGCACACCCTCGTCGCGGATGCCCGGCGCCACGGGGTCGTCGTCCTCGGCCCGGAGGTGAACAAGAGTGCGGCGGGGGCTTCGCTCGAGCCCGCGGTCAATCTCGAGCCCGGGGCGAGGTCCGACCCGTTGGTACGGCTCGGGCTCGCCTCGGTGAAGGGGATCGGCGCCGACCTTGCCAACGAGATCGCGGCCGGCAGGCCGTATGTGGACATGGAGGATCTTGTGCGCCGAAGCGGTATCGGCCGTCCCGCGCTCGAAGCTCTCGCCACTTCAGGGGCGCTCGCCGGGTTGGGCGAAGCCTCAGTCAGCACTGCTCGCAGCGGAGCTGCGGTCAGCGCCGGTGGGGCCGGGCGCCGCCCGCTCAGCCGCCGCGAGGCGCTCTGGGCGGCGGGTGCAGCCGCAGAGGCTCGCCCGGACCGTCTTCCCGGCACCGTGGTCGGGACGAACGCCCCACTGCTCCCCGAGATGGACGAGATCGAGGAGATGTCCGCCGACCTGCAGACCCTTGGGCTGTCACCGGGCTCTTCCCCGATGACCTTCGCCCGGACGAAGCTCGCCGGCCGAGGGGTGGTCCCCAACGCCGAGCTCGTGAAGGTGCCCGACGGCGCGAGGGTCCTCGTTGCCGGCGTGGTGACCCATCGGCAGCGGCCGGCTACGGCAGGGGGTACGACGTTTCTCAATTTGGAAGACGAGACAGGGCTGGTGAACGTCATCTGCTCGCCGGGATGCTGGACGCGCTATCGCAAGGCGGCGCGCTCGGCGGTGGTGCTGCTCGTACGTGGGCGGCTCGAGCGAGGAGAGGGGGCCGACCCATCAGCACCGTCGTCCTCGAACGTAGTGGCGGAGTACTTGGAGGAGATCGACCTCGCGATGGCGGTTAGCCCATCGAGGGATTTCCATTGACGCGTCGGCTCTGGCCGGCCGGATGCTCGAAGGCCGGCCCCGCCGCGGCCGGACAGCTCGGCTGAAGCATCGTGCCGCTTGACACCACTTCAGGGATCGTGGGCGCGACGCGTGCCTGCGAGAGGCTAGGTTTCCTACCCGTCATGGCCTACCGGTGCAACTCGCTGGGCCGAGCACGCTTCTGCGAAGTGCGCTTCGGGCCGCGACCTCAAACCGGAGGCGGACCGACCCCCGTCAACCTTGAGATGGAGACCCTGGACGGATGAGCGTGTTCTTCAATGGCCTTGGACGCTTCACCGTCCGGTTTCGCTGGCTGATCGTCGTCGTATGGATAGTCGGGACAGTCGCCTCGGTTCACTTCCTGCCGTCGCTGGGGAGCCAGGTCAACAACAACAACTCGGCATTCCTGCCCTCCAGCGCGCCAAGCGCGGTCGCAGGCAACCTCGCGGAGCCACTGGTCGGCAGCGCGACGCTCGTACCGGTCATCATCATCGGGGTCAGCCAGCACGGCCCGATCACTGCTGCCGACACCCAGGCGATCACCCGTCTAGGCATTGCTGCCAAGAAGGTCCCGAACGTCGAGGCCGTGCAGTACGTCGGCACCTCGCAGAATGGGCGTGCGGTGCAACTCCTGGTCGAGGCGAACATCGCCGGGTACAGCCCTGGGTCCTCGCAGGAAGTAGTCAACGGGCTGACCTCCGCGTTCACGAAGGTTGGAGCGCCCCCAGGCATCCAGTTCCACCTGGCCGGCGCCGTGGCCACCAACGTCGCGCAGCAGAAGCAGTCGAACACGACCGGCAACAAGACCCAGCTGCTGTCGATCCTGTTCATCATCGTGCTGCTGCTGTTCGTCTTCCGCTCGCTGCTCGCGCCTCTTGTCACGTTGCTGCCGGCGGCGCTCGTCCTGCAGTTGTCGGGCGCGCTCATCGGCGAGCTCGGCTCTCACGGCCTCAAGATCTCGCAGATCACCCAGTTGCTCCTCATCGTCCTCATCCTCGGGGCGGGGACCGACTACGGGCTGTTTCTCGTGTTCCGCGTCCGGGAAGGCCTCCGATCGGGCCTGACAGCCAACGATGCCGTGGCGCGTGCGGTCGCACGTGTCGGTGAGTCGATCAGCGCATCGGCCGGGACCGTGATCCTGGCGTTGTTGACCTTGCTGTTCGCGAGCTTTGGGATCTACCACGACCTCGGCGTCCCGCTCGCGATCGGGATCGCCGTGATGCTTGTCGCCGGGGTGACGCTGCTGCCGGCCCTGCTCGCGATCCTCGGGCGGGTTGTGTTCTGGCCGGCGAAGATCGTCCCGGGCGAGGCTAACGAGAGTTGGTGGGGCAAGATCGCCCAGCGCGTCATCGCTCGGCCGGCGCACACGCTCGCGGTCGGCGTCATCGTCTTCGGCGCACTCGCGTTCGGATCGCTGTTCTACTCTCCGGCGGGATTCGGCGGGGCTACCGCTGCCCCGAACGGGAGTGACGCGGCGGCCGGCAACGCGGCGCTGATGAAGTACTTTCCCCAGTCGAGCTCGAACCCGACCAACCTGATCCTCAGGCTTGCTGCCGCCGTATGGCAGGACCCCGGTGCGGTCGTGAAAGCGGAGAGCGAGCTGCACGCGACCGGGCTCTTCAGCGCTTTGCCGGGCCCGCTCGATCCCGCCGGCGTGCCGATGCCACCGTCGGTCTACGTCCGCCTGCACGCGGAGCTCGGAAATCCCAGGCTTCTCCCGCCGTTGCCGGCTCCCGGTTCGCCCGGCGCGAAGGTGTCGACAGCCTTGTACGACCTGTACCGCGCGACGGCTCGTTTTGTGAGCCCAGATGGGCACACGATCCAGTTCGAGGCAGGGCTCACGGCCGGTGACGCGGCCTCGACACCGGCGCTGAATGCCGTGCCGAGCATCCGCAAGGCCTTGACGACGATCCAGCACAGCATCGGTGCGACCGCGAGCGGTGTCGCCGGCGAGGCTCCGGCGCTCTACGACGTGAGCTCGATCTCCGACGGCGACCTCATCCACATCGTCCCGATCGCGATCATCGCCATCGGGCTCCTGCTCGCGCTTGTCCTGCGAAGCCTTGTGGCTCCCCTCTACCTCATCGCGAGCGTGATGATGTCCTACCTGGCGGCGCTCGGCCTGGCATCGATCGTGTTCATCAAGATCGCCGGGAGCGGGGGGCTCACCTTCCTCTTACCTTTCCTGATGTTCATCTTCCTCTTAGCCCTCGGCGAGGACTACAACATCCTCGTCATGACGCGCATCCGGGAGGAGGCACACCAGCGCCGTCTTCGCGACGCCGTCGTGACCGCGGTCGGCGCGTCGGGCCCGACCATCACCTCGGCGGGACTCGTCCTTGCGGGGACGTTCCTGGTGCTCGCGGTGACCGCGGGAGGCGAACCGGGAGGCAGCCAGATCCGCGACATCGGTATCGGCCTGGCGCTCGGCATCTTGATGGACACCTTTCTCGTACGGAGCTTGCTCGTCCCCTCGACGGTGTCGCTGCTCGGTCGTTGGAACTGGTGGCCGGGCAAGCTGGCGGAGATGGACTTGGTTGTTGCCTCGTCCTCGGGTGAGGGGGACGCCGATGGGCCCACCTCCGGCGGACGATCCGGGGCTTCGCCGACCACTGGCTGAGGGTTGTCGGCTGTCCGCCGAACAGTTGGCGGCGTGATCGCCCAGGCAATGGCCGCCGTCACGCCCTACTTGCTTTTACCGAGCAGTTTGGCGGGACGCTGTTGACGCCGCGACCCTAGGAGCGCCCGCTCGTGTCCCGTCTCGGGCCCGAACCGTGGCGATCAGACGGGCTCTAGCCGGCCGGTGGCGGGAACCTTAGATCCGGTCGCGCCGTTCCCGGTGGGGGCAGCTGGGATGCCGGTTGAGCGTCACCGGTCCAGTGGCTGCCGTCCCACCACCGGACCTTTGTCGCGTCAACGGCGTCCGGGTACCAACCGGGTGGCGGGAGAGGAGCATCCTGACCGGGGTAGTACGCGAGCGCGGCTGTTTGTTGGTAACCCGGCACGGGTATGCCTTGATCGCCGGTGGAGGCCCGCCAGCTCTCGGACGCGCGGTGCCTGCGGGAGGCCTCGACGCACGCCCAGACGATCGAGACGATCCAGGCCACAGCCGTGGTGACCCAAAAGGTGAAATAGCCGGTGAGCGCCACCAAGAACAGAAGTAGAGCGGGCATGACCTTCACGTACAGCAGGCCGAGCGGACCCAGGAAGAACGTGAGGATGAACGCGAGCACCGGTGACTTGTCCACGGGAACACGATTGGACTGGAGCCCGGGTGAAGGAGTCCCCACGCGAGAAGTCTTCCAGTTCTCGTGGTTGTTCGCTTCTTCGCCGACCGGCAACGCTCAGCCAAGGGAACCGTTGTTCAAGGAGTCGACGAGGCAGAGCTCAACCTGAGAGATCTCACGGGTGCCGTCGGAGTAGGTGTGCGGCGCAGTTGGGCAATCGTGTTCGTGCCAACGGTCGCCGAGGCCCGCTCGCCGCCGCCTGCAGCGGTTCTCCGCCTGCTGGCCTTCATCGCGCGTGTGAGCCCGGCGCGTGAGTCAACTACGCGTAGGATAAGCCCATGCAACGTGTTCTGGTGATAATCCTGTTCATCCTCGGAGTCGCTGCCATCGCGGCTGGTGTTCTGTACGTGACGCAGGCGTCGCACTCGCTGCCGACGTTCTTCCCCGGGTACGCGGCTCACGTGGTCGCCAAGCACTCGAAGCGTGGCTACGCGGGCATCGCGCTCGGTGCCGTGTTCCTCATCGCAGCGCTCGTGGTGGCATTCAGAGGTTCGTGGCAGCGGGCCCGGCCCTGAGATCCTGACGGCGCCACGGCCGGCGTCGCCGGTCCTCTGTTTTGCGCCCGGCCGGGCCATCGCAACGTGGGCGAACCTAGCGGGCGTGCACCGGTCCACCGAGCCTCCCCCGGAGTCCCTCGCCCCGTAGGTCTTCTGTGCTGTTCCTCGCCCGCCGGCTCTGCCTGCTCAGCAGTGGCCCACGGGAGGACCCGGGCAGGGACCGAACCTGTGACCAAGGGATCATGAGGCGACTCTGAGTTGTCTGGGAGCGTTTCGCACCGTCTGGAGGTATCCGCAGTTGGCCTCCTGAGCAGCCCGGGCGGCTCTCAGCCGGTACCCGTTGCGCAAGCTTGCGGGAGCGG
This sequence comes from Acidimicrobiaceae bacterium, assembly GCA_003139355.1. Lineage (GTDB taxonomy): Bacteria > Actinomycetota > Acidimicrobiia > Acidimicrobiales > Bog-793 > Fen-455. The sequence continues at coordinate 27,736 of PLIM01000185.1, forward strand.
CACCGCCGCGCCGGCGTTCAGCTGCAGAGCGGCGACGAGGACCGAGTGGCGTTGCGACTCGATCCCGAGAAGGTACCCACCCAGGCCCTCAAGTCTCCCGTCCCTCATCGACTGGAGTCACCCCAGAGGCGAGAGCCGATGTGCCGTCAGCGGCTCGCCCTGTTGAGGTCTTGACCCCGTCTCTCCACGGTCGCGTGCGCGCCGTCCAGATGACCACGGCGAGGAGAGCCGTTACGCACAGGATCCATCCGAGCGCCGTGGTGCTCACCCCGATGTACTTGAGGCCCGAAGCGAAGATGACGAACGTGATGATGGGACGCACGAACCGGTCGGGCGCCCTCGAAGAGAGAAACGATCCGACGAGCACCGCCGGAACGCTTCCGACGATGATGGAAGTCGTGACCGAGAATTCCACGTGGCCAAAGGCCAGTGCGCCGAGTGCCGCCGCACCGGTCAGTGGTACCGCTTGAGCGAGATCAGTGCCGACGAGCTGGTTGGCTCCAAGCAACGGGTAGACGAACAGCAACAGGACGATGATCAACGATCCGGAGCCAACCGAGGTCATCCCGACGACGATCCCCCCGAGCATCCCGATCGCGACCGTAGGGACCGGACGGACAACGACCTCGTGGACCACGCCCGTGCGTAGCCGACCGCCGCGACGGTCAAGGACGTAACGCAGCGTCATGGCGGCGGCGCCGATCAGAAGGGCTGCGCCGAGTGCCCGCTCCACGTTGTCCTGAGCGACATGGGACTGGCCCATCAGGTGGAGGAGATACGCACCGAGAAAGGCCATCGGGACCGAGCCCATCACCATCCACCCGACAAGGCGGAGATTGACCGTTCCTTTGTGGAGGTGCACCGCAGCTCCGAAAGGGCGCATCACGACGGCGGCGACTAGGTCGCTCGAGATCGCGGTCGACGGGTTGACCCCGAACAGCAGGATCAGCATCGGCGTCATGAGAGCGCCGCCTCCCGCGCCGGTCATGCCGACGAGAAAGCCGACGACGGCACTTCCGAGCACGATGTAAGGATTCAAGTCTCGCAGCCCCCCAGATCGAAACCTATCAAAGTCGCAGACAGCGCTTGCGCCTGCGCTCGCGGAACAAGGCGCCGTCGCACTGCAACGCCGGGTCATTTGCGTGTCTTGCCTCGGCTCAGGTCGGCTAGGTGACCGGCCGCTCGGGCGACCTCTATGCCACCCGGAACGGCAGGAGGTCGTGGGCCGAGGTCGAGCACGCCCCCTTTCGCACTGGAACAGTTCGCAGGTCCCTGGAGCGACCTGTCGTGCAACGGCACGGGCAGCTGTTCGGCCTGCAGCTGCTCTGTGTTGGCGCCTGTGCGGCTACCAGCCCGTACCTGGTGACACACAGCGCCGACGGCGGCTCGTCGTGGTCGACGATGCCAAGCGACTGGCCCGGGGCCTCGGCTGCGACTGCGCCCGTCGCCGACCTGGATGCTGTCGCCGCAGGCTCAGAGGCTTGATGGGACGCGTCAGCCGAGGTCAAGGCTGGCAGTGCCCGCAGATGGACCTTTCAGGGCGCCTTGTCCCCTTTGCAGGCGGCGTTGATGCGTAACATGGGCGTGCTCATGACCGAGATCGCTTGGCTCGACAACCTGGCTGCAGACTGTGCGGAGGACGGCCATTACGGCTTGCTCTGCGCAACGGGTCCGCTGAAGGTTGTCGGTGACAGTGACTCGCCGGTCGATCCGATTGTCGTCAGGTGACCCCAAGCTCAGCGTCAGCGGGCCGGTTCCCTACGAAAGGTTGAGCATCATGGCGAACGTAGCGATGTTGAGGAGGAACAACGGCGTCGCTCCCGAAGTCGCTGAGGCAGTGGAGCCTGATCAGGTCGATGACACGACGGAGCAGGCGGTAGATGAAGTAGAGGGCCGCAGGCCGGGAGGATTGTCGATAGCATTCTCCCTCCCAGGTCGACAATCGAGTTTGTGCGCCCCATGCGCTCGACAGGCCTTGGCTCTGGACCGGCTCGTATCAGCACCAGCTCTGGATCGCGCGTAGGAGGAGAGGCACACGATGGCTAACGAGACTGTCTTCAAGCGCTACGCCGGCAATCCCATCGTGACAGCGAGCGCGGTTCCCCGGGCCAACAGCATCCACAACTCGGCGATCGTCAAGAGGGGCGAAGGCGACTATGCGGCCGTGTTCCGCGTGGACGAGATCAGCCTGGACTGCGTGCTCCACGTCGGGTTCAGCCAAGACGGGATCAATTGGGACATCGATCCTGATCCAATTCAAATGCGAAGCAGCGATCCTGAAATCTTCGCCACCAACTTCAGCTACGACCCTCGCCTTACGCGGTTGGAGGACACCTACTATCTCACCTGGTGCAACGCCGGTCCCCAGGGTCCGAAGATCGGTTTTGCCACCACCAAGGACTTCAAGACCTTTACCCAGGGTGAGGACCTGCTGCCTCCGGCCAACCGCAACTGCGTCATCTTTCCTCGCAAGATAGATGGGAAATACGCCATTTACCACCGGCCCTCGGACCGCGGCCATACGCCGTTCGGTGACATCTTCTATGCGACAAGCCCTGACTTCGTGCATTGGGGTTGCCACCGGTTCGTTTTCGGACCGAGAGGTGGCTGGCAGAGCCTGAAGACTGGCCCCGGTCCCGCACCGATCGAGACCGACGAGGGCTGGCTGCTCATATATCACGGAGTATGGCTGAGTTGCAACGGCTACCTGTACTACGTCGGCGGCGCGCTCCTGGATCTGGACAAGCCCTGGAAGGTTCTCTACCGCACCAAGGACTACCTGCTTTCTCCGACCGAGAGTTACGAGCGGATCGGTGACGTCCCCAACGTGTGCTTCCCCAGCGCCGCCGTCATGGAAACAGATGAGACGCTCCGCCTTTACTATGGCTGCGCCGACACCTGTGTCTCGATGGCCGAGGCCAAGCTCTCTGACGTGATCCAGTTCGTCAAGACCCACAGCTTTTGAACCGGCGGGGACCGCTCAGCGCCGCCGACAGTCGAAGGTAACTGGCCCCCGGACGAAGTCCGCGGGAAACCGCAGCGAAATCATGCTGATCACGTTCTCTCCGACCGATCTCTCCCATCGATGCCCGCCTTGGACGTCCACGTCCGCGGCATGACCTTCGTCGGATTGACGGGTTGGCTGTGTTTCGACGACACGGACGTCGGATGCTCTGGCAAGCCGCTGGCTGAACCCCTGGTGTGGAAGACGACCGATGGAGGATCGTTTTGGCAGGTTCTTGTAGCGGGCCCGTTGCAGCCACCGCCGCCGGCTGAGTGACGAGAGATCCGCAGACGAGGCGCGACGCGGTTGCACGCGTCGGGACGAACGCGTCGCGTCACCAGGTGGCGGCGTTCAACCTGCCGGTCGAGCGCTCATGTCCGGGAGCTCTGGGTCCCAGCCTCGCCGCTCGACTCCCGCGGAGTGAGGCCGCTGGAAGCGCCATGAGCGGCCGGAAGGAATGGTTCGGAACCTCGGTCGCGGGAGATGTTGAAGCGGCCGGCGGCCGGACTTGCGTAGGGTCGTTTCAATGAACCCGCGGATGGAGGAGATCCACGACGCTGAGACGGTCTGGCGCTTCGATCGGGACTTCCTGGAGTCGAGGTGGGCTTGCCTGTGGGGTCGAGGCTGCCAGGGCATCGGTGCCGAGCCGGCGGAGCATCTCGGCCTCGGCTGTTGCTCTGTCGGCGCTGAACTCGGCGATGTGGACGAAGCTCGGTTGATCGCCGCGCTCGCGGCAACGCTGTCCCCGGTCGACTTCGAGCGTCACGCCGAGGCTGACGACGGTGGCATCTTCAGCGACGGCACCCGCACCCACACCCGCGTTGTCGACGGTGCCTGCATCTTCCTCAACCGGCCCGGATTCGTCGGCGGCGCGGGCTGCGCGCTGCACCTGGCAGCCATCGAGGCGGGGGAGTCACCAATCGATTGGAAGCCGTCAGTGTGCTGGCAGCTGCCCATCAGGGTGGACTGGGAGGCGGGTGCTGACGATACGGAGGTGGCGACGGTGCGCCGCTGGACGCGCAACGACTGGGGCCCAGAGGGCGAGACAATGGCGTGGTGCTGCACTGAGGGTTCGTTGGCCTACGTGGCTGACCGTCCGGTGATCGACTCGCTGGGCGCGGAGTTGGAGGCGATCGTCGGCACCGAGGTCTATGTCGAGCTGCGACACCGGATCACGGGGCATTAGCTGCCCGATCGGCGGTCACGTTCTGCGGGGCCGTCACAAGACGACGGCGGGAGGCGGGAGCTGGTGCGGAGGAGAACGGGGAGCCAGCCAGCCAGGTCGGCGGAGAGCCAGGTTGGACCGGCAGCAGGTCGCCCAGTGCGATTCAATGGTGGCCGTGGCCCCACGGTTGCGTTTGGAATCGGCGCTCGGTCAGACCGGCACAACGGTGACGGCGTTCCTGGAGCAACTCGTGGGTGAGCCGGTCGACGCATACGAGCGGCGCCACGTCATGATCAAGGCCGGCACACCAAACTTCCTGGGTGTTGGAGAGGGACATCCGTTGCTCCGGCGGTCAACCGTGCTGCAGGGAAGAAGGTCGGCGCTGCCGTACATGCACGCCGAGAGCCTGCTCGTCCCGAGCCGTCTCCCTGCCGCCTTCTGCTTGCAACTCGAGACCACCAGCGATCCGATCGGGCGAATCCTCGCCAAGGAGGGGATCGGCTTCACCCGGTCTCCACTTCCCCGTCCTGATCGACGTCACGGGTCTGTATTTGGCGATGCTCCGGTGCCCGACGAGCACCTGTTGGCCCGGACGTATCGGATCGACGTCGACGGGGTACCGATCATGGTGATTGGAGAGTGGTTCCTTCCCACGCTCGAGTCGTTCCTAGGTCCTTCTTGATCAATGGTCAGGCGCTGAGCCCATTTCGGAAGTGACTCTCCGACCGGTGGTCGCCAGAGCCCGAGCGCCAGACTCGGCTGAGCATTATGGCAAGCGCGTGCGGTGCGGCTCGTTGCTCGGCCCAGAGCACGCCGAGTTGTCTCATTAGGAATCAAGCAATTGCGTTGGGCTTGCTCGTTGCGTCGAGGGATCCTGATCCTCGTTCAGAACCAGTCACCAGTGGCCGGACGAACGTCGAGGTTAATCATGTTGCCTATTGAGCCGATACTCACATGGTGAAGCTGACGCGCCCAACGGAATTCAGTGACGCCAATGTGGCGGCGTCCTCAGTTCAGGGCCGGCGATGCAAGAACGCGGCTCTCGGTCGCGAGAGCCAGCAGCTCGCAGTGAGAAGACGGGACCGGTTCCGGCCGAGTACCTCACGATGGCCGCAGGTGGCTGCGTGCTGGACGTGCACGACCGGATGGCCCTCCCGGGCGGGAGCGGTGGCGTCCCTCAGTTCTGGCTGGGCGTTGTGATCGAGACTATCGACGGCCAGGGGGCGACCGAAGCTCCGCAAGAGAGCGAGGCTCGCCTGCAGGCGCTCCTTTCCTCACTCGATGATCTTGTGTTCGAGCTCGATGAGAACGGCACTTATCTCAAGATCTGGACCGCCAATGACGCTCTGCTCGCAGTGCCTCGGGGCGAACTGATCGGCCGAACGCATCGTGAGGCGCTCGGCGAAGAGATCGGCCTCAGCTTGGCCAATGTCATCGTCCAGGTCCTCGAAACGGGTCGCTCGCAGTTCTGGGAGTACTGCCTCGAGGTTCCGGCGGGCATCCGGTGGTTCCAGGGCAGGGTCGCACCGATCGCCGGATCGGAGGGCCCTTTGAGGAGACTCTGCCTCCTGGTTCGGGACATCACGGAGCAGAAGGCCGCCGAGCAGGCTCGCGACAGAGCCGAGGAGCAGCTCCGGCACCAGGCCCTGTACGACGGGCTCACCGGCCTGCCGAACCGCACGCTCTTTCATGACCGGGTTGAGCACGCGCTCGCGGCGGCGCGGCGGGAGAACGAGGAAGTCGCAGTTCTCATGCTCGACCTCGACAGGTTCAAGGAGATCAACGACACTCTTGGCCACGCAGCCGGGGACGAGGTCCTGAGAGAGGTGGCGCGGCGGTTGTCGAAGGTGACGAGAGGGGGTGACTCGATCGCGAGGCTTGGAGGCGACGAGTTCGGCGTCCTGCTCCCGAACACACCTGAGACGGATGCCGCCATGGTCGTCTCACGGGTGTCGAGTTGTCTCGAGGAGTCGATCGTTGTCCACGACCTGCCGCTCAATATCGACGTCAGCGTCGGACTTGCAGCCTTTCCGAAAGACGGAGGAGATGCGGACCTGTTGATGCAGCATGCCGACGTCGCCATGTATGTCGCCAAGACTGCGAACGGTGGGTTCGCGAGGTACGAAAGCTCCGCCGACCCGCACAAGCCGGACCGACTTAGTCTCATTGGAGAGCTGCGTGGCGCGCTCGAGCGAGGCGAACTCGTCCTCCACTACCAACCACAGCTGACTCTCTCGACAGGCAACATCATGGCCGTCGAAGCTCTGCTTCGTTGGCAACACCCGCAAAGGGGCCTCATCCCGCCAGACGAGTTCATCCCGCTTGTTCAGGAGACCGGCCTGATCAAACCGCTCACGCACTACGTGCTCGACTTGGCGCTCCGCCAGTGCCGGTCCTGGATGGACCACGGCCGCCCGATGAGGGTGGCCGTCAACCTGGCGATGCGCAACCTAATCGACGCCGACCTTCCAAGTGACGTCGCCGACCTGCTGAGACTCAACGGAGTTCCCGTGGACCTCCTCGAGCTCGAGATCACCGAGAGCGCCGTCATCGCCGACCCGCTGCGGACTAAGGCCGTGCTCGCACGCCTCGCCAAGATGCGTGTCCGGCTATCAGTCGACGACTTCGGAACGGGCTACTCGTCGCTGACATACCTGACACGTCTCCCGATAGACGAGATCAAGATTGACCGGTCGTTCGTGACAGACATGAGCAGCTCGCCTGACAACGAGGTCGTCGTGCGATCGACGATCGACCTCGCACGCAACCTTGGAAAACAGGTTGTAGCAGAAGGCGTCGAGACAGCTGACGTCCTGCAACGTCTTGAAGAGCTCGGCTGTCATCTGGCGCAGGGCTACTACGTGAGCAGGCCGTTGCCCATCGAAGAGCTCGATGTCTGGCTCGCGAAGTCGGCAAGCCTCTCGACGGTGTGACCGGAGACGATGCTGTCGCCAGCCACGTCCTGTCGGGGGAAAGTTCACGCCGACCAACAAGTCCTCTCACCACTCGTGCGCGATAAGTGGGATCCAACTGGCGCGCTCCCTGCGGGCTACGGCCGTACACGCCCGCGGCGACCGTGCGTCACCGGCGACCCGCAGCAGTCCCCGACGCCCGCGGCCGACAGGGCGCAGCCATCGCGGCCCGGAGCGTACGATCGTCGAGTTTCCCCTAGGTGCCTGGTGTTGAAC
>PLIM01000109.1 GCA_003139355.1 Acidimicrobiaceae bacterium
CATTATGTAGAGAGCCGGATTATGTGGACTCGTGGCTCAAATGCTCGGTTTAGGCGGACTTCGAGCTGCTCCAATCCGCATAATCACAGGCCCTCCAAGAAGGCGAGCAGCTCGTCGGGCGGCCGATAGCGTCCGGGCGCAGCCCCGATGGGAGTGGTGCGCGCGAGAGCCCGCTCTTTGAGCGCGAGGTCGGCGTGGACGTAGATCTGAGCTGTTTCGATCGCCTCGTGGCCGAGCCAGAGCGCGATGACGGAGATGTCGACGCCTGCCTGCAGAAGGCGCATGGCACAGGTGTGCCTCAGTACATGGGGCGACACGCTCTTCGACCGGAGCGACGGGCATTGCTCTTCGGCTGCGGCTACGTGTTTGGCCAGGAGCACGGTCACCGCGTAGCGGCTGAGTGCGCCACCGGAATGGGAGCTTGGGAACAGTGGATCGTCGGGTTGACCGCCCCGCTCCTTCATCCATTCGCGTATGACCGCAGCAGTCGTCTTGGTGAACGGCGTGATGCGTTCCTTGCGGCCTTTGCCCATGCACCGGACATGGGGCCCAACGCCGAGCACGACGTCCTGGCACCGCAGCCCGACGAGCTCGGACACTCGGAGCCCTGTCTGCAGATCGAGGAGCAGCAGAGCATGGTCCCGACGTCCCCGCGCCGTGGTGCGGTCTGGGGCGGCAAGCAGGGCGTCAACCTCCGCGTCAGCCAGGAAAGAGATGATCGTCCGCTCGAAGCGCTTCGGGGGGACAGCGAGCACCCGCTCGATGAGCGCGGCGTGGTCGGGATGGCGCAGCGCCGCGAAACGGAACAGCGAATGGATGGCGGCGAGCCGGGCGTTTCGGGTCCGGACGCTGTTGCCCCGTTCGGTCTCCAGATAGTCGAGGAACGATCCGACGAGCGGAGCGTCCACTTCCTCGATGAGCAGCGCCGAAGGTGACCGTCCGGTCCTGTCTTCGGCGAAGGCGAGGAGGAGCCGGAACGTGTCGCGGTAGGCGGCGACGGTGTGCGGGCTGGCGCGGCGTTGACCGATGAGCCGCTCGGTGAAGAACGCCTGAAGTGTCGGGGCGAGCATGCTCATGGCTCCACCTCGTAGGCCGCCTCCAGGCGCTGCACCGCCAGGCCGAGCAATTCCGGAGACCCGGACAAGTACCAGTACGTGGCAGCCGGATCCACGTGGCCCATATAGGTAGAGAGCCACGGGAGCTTGGCCGCCACATCGGCGCTCTCCCGATACCAGCGGGCGAGGGTCGTCACCGCGAAGGTGTGTCGTAGGTCGTGGGGTCGGGGCCTGCAAGTTGTCGAACGAGCCTCGACGCCGGCTCGACGCACCAGGTCTTGGAAGGCGAGGTGGAAGTTGCAGTAGATCACCCGCGTTCCCACCGCCGAGACAAAGAACGCAGGCTCGGCTGCTCGCGGCGTCAGCCTGTTTCGCTTCTTGGCATAGGCCGCGAGCGCGGCGGTGACCGTCGGGTGCAATGGGACCTCTCGGGTCTTGTTGAACTTCGCCTGACGGATCGTCAACAGACCCCGGCCGAGGTCGACGTCGCTCCGGTCGAGGGCGAGCGCTTCCCCGATACGTAAGCCGGCGCTAGCGAGCAGTCCGACGATCGTCTCAGTCGTGGCCGCACGCAGCGGCGAGCGGATGCCCCTCGCCGCCATCATCAACGCCGCAACCTGGTCCGACGAGTACAGGTAGGGCGTGGATCGCCCGAAGCTTCCGGGCAGCAGGTTCGTCGGGGGCACACCGGTCCGAGGGTCGAGGGCGTGCAGGTAGCGGGCAAAGCCGCGCAGCACACAGAGCCGCATGGAACCCCAAGCCGGACTGCAGTCCTCGGGCATTGTCGCCCAGGCGAGGGCGAGCGCGACGGTCACGACCTCCGCGCCCGACTCGTCGCAGAAGTCCACGAACTGGGCAAGCAGACGCCCGGCGCGGTCGAGCTTGAAGCCGAGCTCGCGGCGCAGGGACAAGTAGTCCGCCAGGGACTGGCGCAGGGCGCTCATGCCATACCTCCCGGCCACGGCTGGGCCACCGCGGACAGCGAGGCGCGGTCGACCTTGGCATAGATGCTCGTCGTGAGCAGGCTGTGGTGACGAAGGACCTGGCCGATCTCAGCGAGGTTCGACCCAGCGCGCAACATCTCGGTGGCCGCAGTGTGACGGAGCCGGTGGGCGTTGACCTCCGGCAGCCCGGCACGACGGCACGCCGCGGTCACGACCGCCGAGACCCCGGGGCTCGTGAGGCCGAGCCTCGGCGCGCGCACCCGGGTGAACACGTTCGGGCACGCACACGAGCCACGGCCGCGCCGCAGCCATGCAGCCAATGCCTCTCCGACGTCGGCGGGCAGCGGAAGGCGGTCGGTCCTGGGCCCCTTTCCCCGGATCACAACTTCGCCGGCGCGCCAGTCGATGTCGGATAGCTCCAAGGCGGCCACCTCGCCAGCGCGCAGCCCGAGCCGCACGAGCATCGTCAGCATGGCGAAGTCTCTTCGGCCGAAGGTGGTGCGCCGATCACAGCTTTCGAGTAGCGCCTGCACGTGGTCGTGCTCCAGGGCTTTCGGTAAAGGCGCCAGGCGCCAGTTGGCCGCAGCCGGAACGGCTCCGGCCAGAGGCCCGGGCGTCAGCCCCCGCAGGTGGCAGTAGCGCAGGAACGAACGCAACCCGCACACGATGTAGGAGGGGTTGCGCAGGCGGCACTGCTTGGTGACAAAGGGCACCACGTCTGCCGCTCCCAAGCCATCGAGACGAATCCCGGCGGTGTCGCTGCGCTCGGTGAGGAACAGACGCGCCACGTGCACGTAGCTGTTGGCGGATGTCGAAGCGATCCCGCGCTCTTCGAGCAGATAGCGACGAAACTCGGCCAACACATCCTCGACCGGCGTCGACGCGGGGGGAACGGGCATCGGGACCGCTCGAACGCTGCGCAGGTGCGAAAGCAGCGGCGCCACGCCCTTGTTCGAGAGCCAAAGCGTGTAGCCAGCCGCGCGCCTCGCAACGAGGAACTCCTTGACGCGTTCGGGCGTGAGATCGCCGACGTCGAGGCTTTGCCCGACCAGCCAGCGGCTGACATGGGCCATCAGCCGAAGCTGATCGCACACCGGGCCCCGTCTGTAGCCCTGTGCTTCGATCTCCGCACGGAACCCTGCAGCGTAGGGAGCAAGTGGACCTACGACCCTGACCCTCGACGGATTGCCCATGACTACCTCCTCTTGGTTATTGCCTGAGGAGGAGTTATCGGCCGTTCAGGCCTCCGCGATTATGTGGAGCGGCTCAACTTGCGAGCAGCTTCCGGCCTGGGCGAACGCCCGAGGATCGCGATCGAGTCCACATAATCCGGCTCTCTACATAATGGAAC
>PLIM01000131.1 GCA_003139355.1 Acidimicrobiaceae bacterium
GACCACCGGGACCACCGGGACCGGACCGGGCTCCCCGGTTCCCACGGCTGTGCCGCCGGTGAGTTGCGCTGTTACGCGGGCCCTCGTCGTCGAGGTGTCCGATGGCGGTGCTGTCGGCGTCATCACAGTGCCGCTCGGGCCGTCGCTCGCGCGACCCATCACAGTGCTGTCGGACCAGGTGGTCGGCGTCGTGGAGCAATCTCCGATGGCGGTTGTGGTCGCACATAGCACGGGGCAGACCGCGGCCGTGCTCGCCGAGTTCGCGGGGGGCGGGCAAGACGAGATGATCGTCGTCGACCAGTGGGCGGTGCTCGTCCACAAGCTGGCGGCGGCCAAGGCCGGTGGGACCGGTAGCCAGGGCGTCGCGACGATGCCAGGTCAGGCGGCGGTGTACGCGCTGTCCAGCAACGGGACGGTTCTCGAACACGCGGACCTGCCAGGATCCGGAGCCTTGGCGATGGCAGTGGCAGCGTGCTTGGTGCCCTACGGCGCAGGGCACAAGCTTCCCGTCTCGAACGCGTCGGGTTCCCCTGGCTCCGGTTCGGTGGTTCCTCCCGTCAAGCACAACGGCGGCTAGCTCGACTGACGGCCGGGAGTATTCCCGGTGGGACAGACTGTTGCCATCGAGGACGACCGCAAGAGCGAGACAGCGATAGCTGGGGACTTCGTTACCGTTTACGAAACGCACTATCCGCGTCTCGTGCGGGCGCTCGAGATCGGTGGCTTGGATCGGCCCGCCGCCGAGGACGTGGCGCAGGAGGCCTTCGCCCGCACTCTCGGGCATTGGCGGCGCGTGCGCCTTGGGACGAATCCACCCGGGTACGTCTACCGCACGGCGTTCCGCCTCTCGCGCAGCCACTGGAAGCATGAGTACCCACTGGAGACCGAACAGGCTTCCAGTCATGACACCGCAGCCGAAGCGGTTTCCAATCTGGCCCTTGAAGCCGCGCTGAGCCGGATGCCGGCGAGGCGGCGAGCGTGCGCAATGGCGTGCTTCGTCGTGGGGCTCACACCAAAGGAGGCGGCCCGCTCACTTGGGATCGCCGAGGGCACGGTGCGCAAGCAGTTGAGCCTCGCCAGAGACGACCTCAGGCACCTTGTCGGGGAGCCGCAAGATCCCTCGTGAACAGCGTCGATGGCGCGTCGGAACCCCCACAGGCTGGGATGGGGTGGTGCCGGCTTGCCGGCGGAATGCTAAAGTCTGCCGCACCGTTCGATTGATATGCAGCAGGCGTGGACGTGGGCGGCAGCCCACGTTTTGTCATTTCTGGAGTAGGTAGGTTACCAAGGAGGCAGCGGCGATGGGGACGTCAGACGACGTAGAGCGCGTCGCCGCGCCGTTGCTTGGAGCCGCTGGTCTCGAGCTCATCGATGTCGAGCTCCGATCCGGCAACATCGTCGTGACGGTTGATCGCGAGGGTGGAGTCGACCTGGACACCCTCGCGTCCGCGAGCAAGGCGGTTTCGGCCGCGATCGACCGTGAGGGAGTCGGGCCATCGAGCCGGTACGAGCTGGAGGTCTCGAGCCCGGGCCTGGAGCGACGGCTTCGCCGGCCCGAGCACTTCCGCAGGTTCGTGGGCCACCAGGTCTCGCTTCGGACCGTGCCGGGGGTCGAAGGCGAGCGGAGGCTTGAGGGCGAGATCGTCTCCGCTGACGACCACGGCGTCGTCGTGACGGCGCCCGGGTCGCCTGACGGTTGCCGGCGACTCGCCTATGGCGACATCGAGCGAGCCCACACGATCTTCGACTGGAGAGCGGCCTTGGCGCGTACCCCCTCGCCGACGGCCCGCACCGACCGGCGCCGGGACGCCAAGTCGTCGTTGGTCGCGGGAGAACGCGAGCGCGCCGAGAGAGAGATGGCAGACACCCTATGACCGCGACGAATTTCGAGCTCTTGGAAGCGCTGCAGCAGATCGCCGTGGAGAAGGGCATCGCGGTCGACACGTTGTTTGACGCGCTCGCCAATGCGCTCGTAGCCGCCTACAAACGCCTGCCCCAGGCCGCCGAGGAGGCCGTCGTGACCATCGACCCGGACTCCGGGGAGATCCGCGTCTACGGCCAGGAGCTGGACGAAGAAGGAAACGTAACGCGCGAGTGGGACGACACTCCCGAGGACTTCGGGCGGATCGCGGCTCAAGCGGCTCGCCAGGTGATCCTCCAGCGCATCCGCGAAGCCGAGCGCGACCGGAAGTACGAGGAGTACGCAGGGCGCGAGGGCGACATCGTGACGGGGATCATCCAGCAGAGCGACAATCGCTACACCCTTCTCGACCTCGGCAAGGTCGAGGCCCTGCTGCCCCAGGCCGAGCAAGTCCCTTACGAGCGCTATGACCACGGTGCTCGCCTCAAGGCCTACATCGTCGAGGTCCGCAAGACGAGCAAGGGTCCTCAGATCGTTGTTTCGCGCAGCCACCCCGGGCTCATCAAGCGCCTCTTCGAGCTCGAGGTGCCCGAGATCTCCAACGGGGTCGTCGAGATCAAGGCTTGCGCGCGCGAACCGGGCCATCGGACCAAGATCGCGGTCTGGTCCAACGACGGCAACGTGGACCCGGTTGGAGCTTGCGTGGGCGCCCGGGGCGCGCGCGTGCGCATGGTCACTACCGAGCTCCGTGGCGAGAAGGTCGACATCGTGCCGTTTTCGGATGACCCGGCCGAGTTCGTGTCCCGGGCGCTTCAGCCGGCCAAGGTGAAAGAGGTCCTTCTCGACGAGGAGCGCGGCCGCGCGACGGTGATCGTTCACGACTATCAGCTGTCTCTCGCGATCGGCAAGGAGGGCCAGAACGCCCGCCTCGCCGCGCGCCTGACGGGGTGGCACATCGACATCAAGAGCGAATCCGAGGCTGCGGCCGAGGAGCATTACGCCGAGGCGGAGTGGGCCGAGGGTGAATGGGTCGAGCAGTCGGGGGAGATGGTCTGGAAGCCGGCCGAAGGCGGTGAGACGCTGTCGGCCGAGGCTTGGGCTGCGGGAGAGACCGTCGAGGCTGAGGAGGCGACCGACGGGGCTGGACAAGCCACGGCCGAGGTTGCGAACGAGCTCGTCGCCGAAGCTGTCGAAGCAGCACAAGAGCTCGTCGCCGAAGCTGTCGAGGTGGTCGAGGAACTCGAGACCGAAGCGGCTTCTGAGACCTATGACCTCGAAACTGAGCCGGGCGCGACGGGCGACTCCCTCCCACCTTCAGCTTCGGCTTCGGAGTCGGACGCCGCCACACAAGAAGAGCAGGGCTCGTAGCGGCACCGCTTCGCACTTGCATCGGGTGCCGCCGCGTGGCGCCGGTGGCGGAGCTCGTGCGCGTCGTGCACTCCGGCGACGGCGGCCTTGCCGTCGGCGCCGGCCTGGAGGGGCGCGGCGCATGGCTTTGTCGTGACACACCCGGTTGTGCCGAGCTCGCCGACCGGCATCGAGCGTTCTCGAGAGCGCTTCGTCATCCCATTACGCCGGAGGCCGTCGACAGGCTGCGGGTCGAGCTGCGAACTGGGCTGCCGCCGCCCGGGCCGCCGGCTCAGCCGCCCGAGTAGCCGCCGGGCCCGTCGCGATCTCGTCGCCCGCGGCCGAACAAGCGGTCGAGGAAAGGATGCGCTGGCGCCCCCGGCAACGGCGCGGCCGCGGGCCGTTCCTGGTCTTCGCCGGCGTCCTTGGGCGGGACCGCCGGGACCCAGTGCGACCCGAAGACGACACCGTGGGTATGAAGACCGAGGATTGACGAGTAGATCGGGCTCTCCTCCAAGCTGACTGGTGCCCCGGCGCCGCCTTCAGTCTGTTGGATGCTGTTTCCGTCGCTGAGTGCCTGCTGCACGTCGGCCTCGGTCGGTGCGATCACCGGTCCGTCGTCTTCGAGGTCCACATCGTCGAACTCTTGCAGCAGCTCGGTGACGAGCGCTACGTGCCGGGCATCGTTGGGCATGCCGGATCGTCGGAGCAGCTTGCGACCCTCGGGCGTCAGGCCGAGCTGGTTGTCGACGTATTCGACGACGCCGAGCCCGATCAACAGTGTCGCGGAGGCCGCGAATCTGGCCGGGTCCGGCCGCGAACCGGGCGGAGTGAACCCGTGCAGTGTCCAGAGCACCTGTAGGAGCGGAGCCAGCTCCCCGCCATTTGCGCGCTCGACGGCCACCAAAGCCGCGCCTTCTTGGATGCCGAACGACGATCGCATCGGTCGCAATGTACCTCGGTGTCGCTCGAGAGAGACGGTCTCGAGCTCCGCTCGTCATTGGGTCCCGCTGATGCAGCGGGACCTGGACAGTTAGGTGCCGGTGGACGACCCGGTCAGCTTGGACGGTTTGGCAATCCTGGCCTCGACCCTAAGATGCATCGACCGGTGTACGAGGCACCGGCGTTGTGTGAGAATGGAAGGCCGCGCCAGGTTCGGGATCCCGAAGCTGCGCTGCCCCCCGATCGGAGAGGACCGAACCACCAGTTGCCGAAGAAGATCCGCGTCTACGAGCTTGCCCGTGAGCTGGGGCTGACCAACAAGGAAGCCCTGGACATTTGCATCGACCTCGGGATCGGTGTGAAGAGTCACTCGTCGTCGATCGAAGACGCGCAGGCCGACCGCGCTCGGCGCAAGGCCGACCGTGAAGGGTTGCGGCGCGTCGTTCAGCCCGAAGAGCCGGCACCGGCACCCTCCGCGGCCCCAACCGCGGGCCCGGCGCCCAGACGGGCCGGCGGATCCCAACGTACTGCAAGCCCGCCGGCCGGCGGGCAGCCTGGTGCCGAGCCAACCGCGCCCACGCCCGAGCAGGCTGGCTCCGGCGTGACAGACGGCGCCGTCCCCGCTCCAGCAGCGGAGGCCGCGTCGGCGACCCGCGAGCGTCGCCCGGGTCAGCGTCTCGTCGTGAGCAAGTCGGCAAGCGAGATCCTCGATCCGCTGCGGACAACCGCACCCCGCCCGCCTGTCTCGCCTCCTGTGAGCACATCCAGGTCGGTGGCCGCCCCTTCTACTGCGAGGCCCGGGACCGCCCCGGCCGGGCAGCGCCCAGGTGGCTCGCCTGCTCCCGCACCGGCTCCCGCCGCACCTGCTCCCGTGGCTGCGGCGCAGGAGGGGACGGTGGCTACCTCTTCGGCACCGACGGCCGCCCCGCCGGCACACGATGCCGATCGCAAGGCGGCCTCGCCCCGCCCAGTCAGCCCGTCAGGCAAGCCGATCCCGCCGCCTCCGGGGCCTCGGTCAATCACGGGTCGTCCGATTCCACCGCCACCTGGAGCGCGACGTCCGCTGACACCAGGCGGTCCAGGTTCGCGTCCGAGTATGCCCAGCTCCCGGCCGGGGATGAACCAGTCACGTCCCGGCACCGTCAGTTCTCGTCCCCCGGCTGGCCGTCAAGTGAGCCCGCGGCCCGGAGGGGGAGCGGTTTTTCCGCGCTCTCCTGGTCACTTCCCGCCCCGAGACGGCGGACGTCCCGCCGGTGGCCCGTACGGAGGCGGTGGAACGCCTGGCACGCGCACTGGCGGTTACACCCCCGGTGGCCCAACAGGTGCTGCACGAGGTGGTCCTGTCGGGCGAGGACGTCCGCCCCAGCGGAGGCCACGCCGGCGCCGCCGCAACATGGAGGAGCTCGAGCCGATCCAGATAACCGCCTACCTGCCGTCGAGTGCTCCGGTTCCCGACCACGAGGTGATCGTGGAGCGAGGCTCCACACCCCAGCAGCTCGGCCCGCGCCTGAACCGCTCCGCCGGCGACGTCGTGCGTTTCCTCTTGCTCCAGGGCGAGATGGTCACCGCGACCCAACCGCTCACCGACGACATGATCGGCCTGTTTGCCGCGGAAATCGGCGCACAGATCAGGTTGGTCGACCCCGGCGAAGAGCAGGAGGCTGCTCTCCGGGCCAAGTTCTTCGGTGACGAGGAACTTGAGGACGACGAAGAGGACTTCCAGACACGACCTCCCGTCATCACAGTCATGGGCCACGTTGACCATGGCAAGACGCTGCTGCTCGATCGGATCCGTCAGTCGAACGTGGCTGCAGGCGAGGCCGGCGGCATCACTCAGCACATTGGTGCCTACCAGGTGGAGTGGCATGGCCAACTGCTGACGTTCATCGACACTCCCGGCCACGAGGCCTTCACGGCGATGCGTGCGCGCGGCGCCAGCGTCACTGACATCGTGGTGCTCGTCGTTGCTGCCGACGATGGTGTGATGCCGCAGACCGTGGAGGCGATCAACCACGCCAAGGCCGCGAAGGTGCCGATCGTGACCGCGATCAACAAGATCGACCGGGCGGACGCGGATCCCAATCGCGTGCTTCAGCAGCTGTCCGAGCAGGGGCTCGTCCCGGAGGCCTGGGGTGGCGACACGATCACCGTCGAGATCTCGGCTCTTCAGTCCTTCGGCATCGACGAGCTGCTCGAGCAGCTCGTCGTGCTCGCCGAGGTGCTCGAGCTGCGCGCCGACACCGAAGTCGAAGCGAGAGGCGCCGTGCTCGAGTCGAACCTCGACATCGGCCGTGGTCCGGTCGCGACGATCATCGTGCAGCGGGGGACGCTCCGCATTGGCGACCCGATCGTGGCCGGTGCTGCGTGGGGCCGGGTCAAGGCGTTGATCAACGACCACGGCGACCCGATCAAGGAGGCCTTCCCCTCCATGCCCGTGCAGGTGCTCGGGCTGTCGGAGCCTCCGATCGCCGGCGACGAGCTCCGGGTCACCTCGGACCTTTCGATCGCCCGGACCGTCGGTGACGCCCGTGAACAGAGGCTGCGCTTCACGACGCTCGCACAGGCCTCGACTGTGTCGACGAGCCCGGGCGCGAAGCTCGAGAACCTCTTCGAGCAGATCCGAAAGGGCGAGACCGCGACGCTCACACTCGTGTTGAAGGCCGACGTGCAGGGCTCGCTCGAAGCGGTCACCCAGAGCCTTCTCAAGCTCGAGCGGGACGACGTAAAGGTGGCCTTCGTTCATCGTGCCGTGGGAGGCATCACCGAGAGCGACGTGACGATCGCAGCGGCGTCGGGCGCGACGATCATCGGTTTCAACGTTCGTCCGGATCGCAGGGCGCGCGAGCTTGCCGAGAGCCACAAGGTGGAGATCCGCACCTACGAGATCATCTACAAGCTCATCGAGGACGTGCAGGCGGCCATGGTCGGGATGCTGGCTCCCGAGATCGAGGAGATCGTCACCGGCGACGCCGAGGTCCGTGCCGTCTTCCGAGTCCCGAAATTGGGCGCCGTCGCCGGTTGCTACGTCACCAACGGCGTCATCGCCCGAGGCTCCAAGGTCCGGTTCCTCAGAGAAGGCGTGGTCATCTGGAAGGGTGCGGTCTCCTCGCTGCGCCGTTTCAAGGACGATGTTCGTGAAGTTCAGGCCGGCTTCGAATGTGGCATAGGTCTCACCGACTTCCAGGACTTGAAGGAAGGCGACGTGATCGAGACCTACGACGAGCGGGAGATTCCCCGTACCTAGAAAGCATGATCGCCGCTCGTCTGCTGGTTACCCGCGGACTGCGCGCGTCAACGTCCTGCTTGCGCAGGTGCTGGGTGACGCGCTCGAGCGGCTGCGGGATGACGATGACCGACTGGCGCTGCTGACGGTCACCGGCGTGAGCACCGACCCGGACCTCCGCCACGCCACCGTCTTCCTGGCCTCGTTGCCCACCGGAGCCCTGCCCGCGCTCGAAGCGCGACGCCTTGCGCTCCAGGCGGCCATCGCCCGCGAGGTGCGGTTGAAGCGCACACCGACGTTGAGCTTTGTCGCCGACCCGGCAATCGCCTCGGGCGAACGCGTGGAGGAGGCACTGCGCCGTGCCCGGCACGACGACTCCTGACGGGCCCGACGGGCCCGTGCAGCCCGACCGACCCGACGGGCCCGCGCGACCCGACCGACCCGACGGGCCCGCGCAACTGGACGGGCCCGCGCGACCAGAGGGGCCCAGCCGGCCGCCGCGGCGGGGAATCGACGACCCGGGCGGCTTCGTTGTCGTCGACAAGCAGGCTGGTTGGACATCCCATGACGTCGTCGCCCGCTGCCGCCGCCTTCTCGGCACCCGGAAGGTGGGCCACGCCGGGACACTCGACCCCGACGCTACCGGGGTCCTGATCGTGGGCGTGGGGCGGGCGACCCGCCTGCTGCGTTTCGCGTCAGCGCTCCCGAAGACATACGTGGGCGAGGTCGTTCTCGGAGTGACGACTTCGACGCTTGATGCCTCGGGAGAGGTGACCGGCCACTTCGAAATGGGCGGCACAGCCCTGGCGGAGGTCCGAGAGGTGGCGCGCTCACTGACCGGCCGGATCGAGCAGGTCCCGCCAATGGTCTCGGCGGTCAAGGTCGGCGGGCGCCGGTTGCACGAGCTCGCCCGAGAGGGGATCGAGGTGGAGCGGGCACCCCGGGGCGTCGAGGTGTTCCGTTTCGAGGTGTTCGAAACCGGTGAGTCCGATTGCTATCGGATCCTCGTCGAGTGCTCGTCGGGCACCTATGTGCGTGTGCTCGCGGCCGATCTCGGGGCGAGGCTCGGCGGCGGTGCCCACCTGAGAGCGCTGCGCAGGGTGTCGATCGGGTCATTCAACGACGTCGAGGCGCTTGGGATCGAGGACGTGGCACCTGAGCGAGTCCGCCCGCCCGAGGAGCTCGTCCGAGACTTGCCGGGTGCTGTCGCCAGCTCAGACCTTGCTCGGGCACTCGGTCACGGGAGGTTAGTCGAGCGCCTCGCTCTCGGCGTGGTCGGCGACGGCCCTTGGGCAGTGCTCGACCAGTACGGCAGGCTCGTCGCCATCTGCGGACCGGTAGGCCTCGAGCGAGTGAGGCCCGTTGTCGTGGTGCAACCCGCTGACGCTTCGCGTGCTCAGGTCGGGTCGACTGCGGGCGGCGAGTAGCCTCCCTCGGCGGTGCGACACGACAACGGCAGCGCCGTGACCATCGGTGCCTACGACGGTGTTCACATCGGCCATCGCAAGGTGATCGAACAGGTGCGCCGCCGAGCGGCCGATGCCGGGCTGCGCAGTGTTGTCGTGACGTTTGACAAGAACCCGGCCGCCGTGGTCAATCCGGTGTCGGCCCCGCCTCGACTGACCGATGTCGAGCTGAAGCTCGAGCTTCTCGCCGAGACCGGGGTCGACCAGATCCTCGTTCTCGAGTTCGACGCCGAGCGTGCCAAGGAGAAGGCGGAGGACTTCGTGAACGAGGTGCTCGTGAACGGGCTCGCCGCTCGAGTCGTGGTCGTCGGCGACGACTTCCATTTCGGCAACCAGCGCCGGGGCAACGTCGCACTGTTGCGGCTCATCGGGGAGGAGGCAGGGTTCTCCGTGGAACCGGTCCACCTCGTCTCCGACACGCGGGCACGTGAAGTGGTGTCATCGACGCGAATCCGGGCGCTCATCGCCAAGGGCGAGCTCGCCGAGGCGGCAGCATTGCTCGGGAGGCCTCATGAGGTGCGCGGGACCGTGGTGGCCGGGGACGGACCCGAGCAGGGCCGGCCGCCCGGTTTGCTGGTCGAGGTCCCGAGCGAGATCCTGTTGCCGCCGCCAGGTGAGTACATGGGCTCCGCTGGCGCCGGCTCGGGCGAGAGGGTCGCGGCACGCCTCGTGGTGACCAGCCGCATCGGCAAAGCACCGCAGCGGCTCGAGATCTCGGGGGTGGAGGTGCCTCCGGCGCGGCTCGCGGCCCAGGGCTCGGAGGGCGACGTGGTCCGGGTCCGTTTCGGCTGAGAGCAGGGCCGCGTCGTGGCGGCCACGGGGGTCGTGGTCACGCGCTCGCAGGGCTGATCGCCGGTCGCGCACAGGTAGAGTGACGCCGTGGCGGTTTTTCCCATCCGGGTGTTCGGCGACCCCGTCCTGCGCCAGCGCGCCGCGGAGATCGAAGAGATCGACGCCAAGATCGTGCGCCTCTCCGAGGAGATGATCGAGACGATGTATGCCGCTCCGGGCGTAGGCCTTGCGGCGCCTCAGGTGGGCATCGAGCGCCGGATCTTCGTCTACGACGTCGGCGAGGGTCCGATGACGGTGATCAACCCGGAGATCGTCGAGTCCCGCGGCGAGTGGGAGTACGAAGAGGGTTGCCTGTCGGTCCCCGACCTGCACTGGCCGATCGTCCGGCCGAAGGAGGTCCATCTGGTGGGCCACGACGTTCAAGGAAACGAGATCTCCATCGAAGCCGACGAGCTGCTCGGCCGGGTCCTCCAACATGAGCTCGACCATCTCGATGGCATATTGCTCATCCAGCACCTCGACAAGGACCAGCGCAAGGGAGCCATGCGTGTGCTGCGCAGCCGCGCGTTCGGCGGCACTGCAGGCTCCGGGGCCGGCCTCTCCGGGGTTGCCGGGGCTTCCGGGGTTGCCGGGGTTGGCGACAAGGGCGGGAGCCATGGCTCAGGCGGGAGCAGCCTCGACGCCTGAGCCGGAGCGGCCGATGACAAGGCTCGCCTTTCTCGGCACTCCGGAGACTGCAGCCGTCCTTCTGCGGGCCCTGCACGATGCGGGCCACGATGTGGCGCTCGTCGTGACCGCATCCGACCGGCGTCGCGGCCGCGGGAGCGCGCTCGTGCCGACGCCGGTGAAGCAATGCGCGCTCGAGCTCAGGCTCCCGGTGTCGGACCGCGTGGCCGACGTCCTGGAAGCAAACGTCGAGCTTGGTGTCGTCGTGGCCTTCGGGAGGCTCATCCGCGCCGATGTTCTCGAACAGGTGCCGATGGTGAACCTGCATTTCTCGCTTCTTCCCCGCTGGAGGGGCGCCGCACCAGTGGAACGAGCCATCCTCGCCGGCGACGAGAGAACTGGCGTTTGCCTCATGGCACTCGACGAAGGCCTGGACACGGGTCCCGTCTACGCCCGGGTCGAGGCTCCGATCCTGCCCGGGCAGACGGCAGCCGAGCTCCGAGCCTGCCTCGCGGGTCTCGGCGCGGCTCTTCTCCTCGAGCGCCTGGCTGGCGGTGTCGCGACGCTGGGCACACCCGTGCCCCAGGTGGGAGAGGCCTTGTATGCGGCCAAGATCGGCCGCGGCGAGCTACAGCTCACCTGGGAACGCTCAGCGGTCGAGCTCGAGCGGCTCGTGCGAGTTGGGCGTGCGTGGACGAGGTTCCGGGGCAAGCGCCTTATTGTCGAGCGCGCCCGGGTCGTGGTTGCCGCGGCACCTGGTGGTGACGATGTGGAGGCCAGCGCGCTTGGGGCCGCCCGGCCCGCGCCAGGCACGTTGATCGGCAGCGAGGTGGTCTGTGGCCTGGGACGCCTCGAGTTGCTGGAGGTCCGGCCCGAGGGGCGTTCGGCCCAGGCCTTTGACGCATGGCGGCGCGGCGCACGACCGACGGTGGGTGAGTGTCTCGGTCGGTAGCGGTTTCGCGTGGGGCCGTTGGCTACGGTGGGGCGGTGGTCGAAGCCGCCAAACCGACGCATGCGTTCGGCCTGCCTCTGCTGGCCGAGGGTGAGCTGAGGGTCGCCCCCTCCATCCTGTCGGCTGACTTCGGCGCGTTGGCGGCCGAGATCGCGAAAGTCGCCGGTGTGACCGACTGGCTGCACGTCGACGTCATGGACGGCCATTTCGTTCCCAACCTCACCGTCGGGCCTCCGGTGGTCGCATCGATCAGGCGGCACACGGGGATGTTCTTCGACTGCCACTTGATGATGACCAACCCTGGGGAGTACCTGGAGGCATTCCGCGACGTCGGCGCGAACTCCTGCTCGGTGCACGTGGAAGTCGGGGAGACCGTGGCCTTGTGCGCCGAGATGCGGCGCCTCGGCATCGGTGTGGGACTCGTCGTGAACCCAGAGACACCTTACGAGGCAGCGGCGCCCTATCTCCACCTGGTCGACCTGTTGTTGATCATGACCGTGCATCCCGGTTTCGGGAGCCAGTCGTTCATCGCGGACTGCCTCCCGAAGCTTTCACAGGCGCGCGCCCAAGCCGAGCGCGAGGGCCTCCACGTCACACTCCAGGTGGACGGAGGCATCGACGAACGGACGGCCTCCATAGCCGCCCTCGCGGGCGCGAGGTGCTTCGTGGCCGGCTCGGCCGTCTTCCGCGCGTCCGATCCGGCCGAGGCCGTGCGCCGGATCCACGCCGCTGCGTACGGCCCGATCTCGGCGGGCCGATGAGCCGGGAGGCGGGCCGACGAGCCGGGAGGCGGGCCGACGAGCGGGGAGGCTGGCCGATGAGCGGTGCGGCGGGCCCGGCGACCGAGCGGCCGGCCGTTCGCCTGCAGGCCAAGGTGTGCACCGTGTCCGACGGCGTGGTCGCCGGTACACGGGAGGACCGGTCAGGCTCGGCGGTTGCAGAGCGCCTTGGAGCCGAGGGCTACGAAGTGATCGAACGGCGAGTCGTCGAGGACGGTGTCGAGTCAGTGGCTGCAGCGATCGCGGAGCTGGCGGACGGTTTTGCCGGCTTGATCGTGACCACGGGCGGCACAGGCTTCGGACCCCGGGACCTCACACCGGAGGGCACCTCACAGGTGCTCGACCGGGTAGCGCCCGGCCTTGCCGAGGCGATGCGGCTGGCCAGTCCGCTGGGCCGCTTGTCGCGTGCCGCCGCCGGGACGCTCGCGACATCGCTCGTGCTGAACCTGCCTGGGTCCACCAAAGGCGCGCTGGAGTGCCTGGAGGCAGTCCTCGACGTGCTGCCTCACGCGCTCGCCCTGCTCAGAGGCGAGAGGCCCCATTGAGCCAAGAAGAAACGGGTAGCACCGACGAGCGCCACATGGCTCGAGCCATCGAGCTTGGCCAGGGCGTCCGCACAACGACGTCCCCAAATCCATGGGTCGGCTGCGTCATCGTCGACTGGGCCGGCGAGGTCGTGGGCGAAGGGGCGACGGCGCCTCCCGGCGGGCCGCACGCGGAGATCGGCGCGCTCGCAGTGGCACTCGGACTTGCCCGAGGCGCCACTGCCTACGTGACCCTGGAGCCCTGCGCCCACCAGGGCCGGACTCCACCTTGCACGGACGCGCTCATCCATGCCGGCGTCGCGAGGGTGGTCGCGGGGATCAGCGACCCGGACCGAAGAGTAGCGGGAGCAGGGTTTCGAGCGCTCGAGGCCGCAGGCGTCACGGTCTCGGGCGGTGTGCTCGCCGGCGCCGTGAGCGACCAGCTCCGCCCATACCTTGTGCACCGGTCGACCGGCCGGCCCTTCGTCGTGCTCAAGCTTGCCGCGACGCTCGACGGGAGGACGGCGGCACCGGACGGCTCGAGCCGGTGGATCACCGGTGCTGAGGCACGACGCGACGTCCACCGCCTTCGCGCCGAGAGCGACGCAGTGCTCGTCGGGGCAGGGACGGTGCGATCCGATGATCCCGCGCTCACCGTGCGCGACGACCTCACGCCCGGGCCGCGACGTCAGCCGCTTCGCGTCGTGCTCGGCCACGCCCCCGCCGGGGCTCGTGTCCAGCCGGCGCTCGAGCTCGACGGCGACCTCGGCACGGTACTCGACGAGCTCGGCCGGCGCGGCGTCCTGCAGCTCCTCGTCGAAGGCGGCGCGCACGTCGCTCACGCCTTCCACCGCGAGGGTTTGGTGGACCGGTACGTGTGGTACTTGGCGCCGGCGTTTCTCGGAGGCGACGACGGTCGGCCGGTCTTCGCCGGGCCTGGCGCCCCGACGATGGCAGATGCCTGGCGCGGCCGGCTCGTCTC
The DNA here is from genome assembly GCA_003139355.1 of Acidimicrobiaceae bacterium. Lineage (GTDB taxonomy): Bacteria > Actinomycetota > Acidimicrobiia > Acidimicrobiales > Bog-793 > Fen-455. Next base: position 13,535 of record PLIM01000131.1, read on the forward strand.
GGTTCGCCGGCTCGGAGGCGACTTGCGCATCGACGTCGA
>PLIM01000116.1 GCA_003139355.1 Acidimicrobiaceae bacterium
GTGATCCATGCGGTGGCCGTGTGTGAGCCGTAGAAGCGGGAGGCGCGACCTTTCCGTTTCGGGGAGGAGCGGACGCGGATGACGCCGAACACGCACAGGGCGACGAGCACCGCACAGGCGGAGACGTCCTCGACAAAGCCGATGAAGGCCGCATGGCCGATGCCCGCAATGGCGAAGTTCTCCTTGAACAGCGCGCCGTAGGCCTCGATGATCGTGAGGATCAGCACGCAAAAGCCCCAGAACGTGAACGCGTGAGCGAGGCCGGGCAACCTCCATCGCAGCAGCCTGCGCTGGCCGAGGACCTCTTCCAGCTCGATCCTGGCGCGCCTTGCCCTGTGCATCAACCGGCCGGGTGCCGGCGCGCCCGAGGTGACGAGCCGGTACAGATGCGAAAGCCGCAGGCCCGCTACTGCCAGCGCGGCCGCTGTGGCGGCCAGGCCGATCGGGTACCTCGTGAGCACATGGCCTCCGGCCGGTCAGGACTGGCGGTCGCGGAAGTTCTTGAAGTAGCGGCTCGGGGTCGGACCGCGTTGATGCTGGTACTTCGAGCCGAGCACGGGGGACCCGTAGGGTATCGCGGCGGGAGTCGTCATCCTGAGGAAGCTGATCTGGCCGATCTTCATGCCGGGATAGACGGTGATGGGCAGGTTGGCGACGTTGGAGAGCTCGAGCGTCAGATAGCCGTCCCAGCCCGCGTCCACGAAACCGGCCGTCGAGTGGATCAGGAGCCCCAGCCTCCCGAGGCCGGACTTGCCCTCGAGGCGGCCGACGAGGTCGTCGGGGAGGCGGACGCGTTCGAGCGTCGAGCCGAGCACGAACTCGCCCGGATGCAGCATGAGGGCGTCGTCCTCGGCGATCTCCACGAGCTCGGTGAGCTCCTCCTGGTCCTGCTTGACGTCGATCGCCCGCACATTGTGGTTGCGGAAGACGCGGAAGTAACGATCGACGTGCAGGTCGACCGAGGAAGGCTGGATGCAGCTCTCGTCCAGCGGGTCGATGCCGATCCGTCCCGAAGCGAGCTCTTCACGGATCGTCTGGTCGGAGAGGATCATGGCTGTGAGCAGGTTAGTCGCCTGCTGGACAGAAATCCGCGTGACAACCTTGCCATACATATGGTAGGGTTGTGGCCGTGGCTCCCGACGCGCTGACGATTCACGAGGCGGCAACCACGACCGGCTGGTCGGCCCGGATGCTGCGCTACATCGAGGAGGCCGGGCTCGTGGCGCCCCGACGTTCGCCTTCGGGCTACCGCCTCTACGGCCCGGCGGAGCTGCAGCGTCTCCGGACCTTGCGGGAGCTCCTGGGAGCCTTCGGCATCGAGTTGAGCGACGTGGGCTTTGCCCTTCGCCTTCGTGACGACGGTCGGCTCCGCGACGGGCTGGAAGCGTGGTTCAGCTCCGAGGCCGTGCGGCCTGCGGAGGTGGACCCGGGGGACTGGCTGGCCTTCGAGCAGCAGAAGCACACGCAGTTGCTGGCCGCTGACGCGGCCGGCTGGAGCAAGGAACTGGTGGCCGCCGTGGCCGGCCAGAGCAAGGAGATCGCATGAGCTTCGACTTCAAAGTGGCCGACCTCTCTCTCGCCGAGTTCGGGCGCAAGGAGATCCAGCTTGCCGAGCACGAGATGCCCGGCCTGATGGCCATACGGCGCGAGCAGGCCGAGGCGCAGCCGCTCAGAGGTGCCCGGATCTCGGGCTCGCTGCACATGACGGTGCAGACGGCGGTGTTGATCGAGACGCTCGTCGCACTCGGCGCCGAGGTCCGCTGGGCGTCCTGCAACATCTTCTCCACCCAGGACCATGCGGCAGCCGCGGCAGTCGTGGGCCCCGACGGCTCGCCGTCCGAGCCGCGCGGAGTGCCCGTGTTTGCTTGGAAGGGTGAGTCTCTCGAGGAGTATTGGCACTGTACCGAACAGATGTTGCGGTGGCCTGACGGCGCCGGCCCGAACATGATCCTCGACGACGGCGGGGACGCGACGCTTCTGGTGCACAAGGGAGTCGAGTTCGAGAAGGCCGGTGCGGTACCTGACCCGGCAGGCGCCGAGAGCGAGGAGCTCGCCGTCATCCTGGGTGTGCTCCAGCGCTCGCTGGCGGAGGACCCGAGGCGGTGGACCGAGATCGCCAACGGCATCAGAGGCGTGACCGAGGAAACCACGACGGGCGTCCACCGGCTCTACCAGATGCAGGAGCGCGGTGAACTGCTGTTCCCGGCCATAAACGTGAACGACTCGGTGACCAAGTCGAAGTTCGACAACAAGTACGGGTGCCGGCACTCGCTGATCGACGGCATCAACCGTGCGACCGACGTGCTCATCGGCGGCAAGGTCGCGCTCGTCTGCGGATACGGGGACGTCGGCAAGGGCTGCGCCGAGTCGCTGAGGGGCCAGGGCGCGCGCGTGATCGTGGCCGAGATCGACCCGATATGCGCGCTCCAGGCGGCGATGGACGGCTACCAGGTCGCCACGGTCGAGGACGTGGTCGGGGTCGCGGACATCTTCGTGAGCGCCACCGGCAACAAGGCCGTCATCACGAGCGAGCACATGAGCCGGATGAAGCACCAGGCGATCATCGGCAACATCGGCCACTTCGACAACGAGATCGACATGGCCGGGCTCGCGAAACTGCCCGGCATCGAGCGTGTGAACATAAAGCCGCAAGTCGACAAGTGGGTCTTCCCCGACGGCCACGCCGTGATCATCCTGGCAGAAGGGCGTCTGCTGAACCTGGGCTGCGCCACCGGTCATCCGAGCTTTGTGATGTCCAACTCCTTCACCAACCAGACCATGGCGCAGATCGAGTTGTTCACCAAGCCGCAGGACTTCGAGCCCAAGGTCTACGTGCTGCCGAAGCACCTCGACGAGAAGGTCGCGCGCCTGCACCTCGACGCGTTGGGCGTGCATCTCACGACGTTGACCAACGAGCAGGCCGAGTACATCGGCGTACCGGTCGAGGGCCCGTACAAGCCGGACGCGTACCGGTACTGACCGGCCGGGCCGGTGGCGCGGGAGCACTCCCGCGCGGCAGAGGGGCCGGGCTGTTCAGCTGCCCTGAAGCATCTTTGCGAAACGGTCCGCCGCGATGTTGCGACCCGTGACCACGACCACGAGCCGCCCGGCGATGTCGAGCTTGCCGCCCAGCACCGCTGCGATCCCCGCTGCGCCTGAACCCTCCGCGACAAGGCCGTGATGAGCGAACAGCCAGCGCATCGCGGCGCGAAGCTCGTCATCGTCGACGGCGACGAGTTGTGCTGCGGCGACCAGGCCAGGTGTCACCGAGCCCGGCTCGAGGTTCGCCGCCAGCCCGTCCGCGATCGTGTCGCCCACCGGCACGCGCACGATGTGGCCGGCAGCGACTGCGGCGGAGATCCCTCGGGACTGGCTCGACTCGACGCCGGCGAGCCGCACGCCCGGGCGCGACCGGGCCCACAGCGCGAGCCCCGAGAGGAGGCCGCCTCCGCCGACAGGGGCGACGACGGTCAGCTCGCCGGGCGCCTGGCTGTCGAGCTCGCGCCCGATCGTGGCCTGCCCGGCGATGACAAGCGGGTCGTTGTACGGAGAGATGAACGAGACCCCCTCCGCGGCACCGAGCTCGAGCGCGTACCTCTCGGCGGCCTCATAGTCCGCGCCGTGCTCGACCAGCTCGATCGGGAAGGTGCGAAGCGCCTCGACTTTCGCAGCCGAGGAGTGTTCCGGTACGACGACGGTCGCCTGACGGCCGAGGCGGGCCGAAGCCCACGCGATGCCGAGGCCGTGGTTTCCTGCGCTCGCGGTCACCGCGCGCTGATCGGGTGGCAAGGCGGAAATTGCCGAGAGGCCGCCGCGGACCTTGAACGACCCCGTTGGCTGGAAGGTCTCGAGCTTCAGGCCGCCATCGGGGGCGATCGTGCTCGACAACAACGGGGTGGGCTCCAAGACCGCGTGCACAGTCTGCCAAGCGGGCTCCAGGTCATCGAGTGTCGGCGGGCGTACATGCCGTTGACGCATCGTCATGACCCGACGATATCTGAGCTGGTCGGCGGTCACCTTCGCCGCTCCCGGTGCTGCCTGGCAAGCTCGCACAGGGCGTTCGCGATTGCCCGTCCCGCCCGGCGGCCGAGTTCGGTTCCGGCGCCTCGGATGTTGCAAGGATTCTTCGCCGTGGCGCCGTCGGTCACAAACGCCCTGACCGTGGGCCGGCGACGTGTCAGCGAGCGCCGGACCAGCCCGACAGGGGCAGCCGGGACGTAGTCGGGATATACAGACATAGCTGCTCGCCCGCCAGATGTCGATATGTACAAACATCATGTGTCTCTGTTAGTGTGTCTGAATATGCCGACAGCCACTCCCCAGGCGACATCGGGCCAGGGACCATTCAGGATCTACACATCTGCATCGCTCGGAAATGCCATCCGCCACTTCCGGACTGAAGCGGGTCTGACGCAAGCCGAATTGGCCGAACAGGCAGGCCTTCACCGCTCCTACCTCTCCGAACTGGAGAACGGGAAAGAGACCGAGCAGGTGAGGCGGATCCTCCGGGTCCTACGACAGCTGGACGTTCGGATGACACTGGACAAGGCGGACTGGTAATGGCAGGAGAGCTCGCGGTCTGGCTCTACGGCGACAAGGTCGCGATCATCGACGAGGACCGCCACCGCCCACGTCTCGTCTACACCAAGGAGGCAATCGCCCGCTATCGCCTCGGCACGCCAGTTCTCTCCTTGACCCTTCCGCTCCGGCCCGAGCGCTACACACAGGGCGTTGTGCGCCCCTTCCTCGACGGCCTGCTTCCAGAAGGGCAGTCACGACTGGCCGTCGCAGGCCGCTTCAACGTCCTTGCGAGTGACTCGTTCGCTCTTATTCGCGCCATCGGCCGGGACTGCGCGGGCGCAGTTGTGATTCAACCCGACGATGAGCCGGCTCCACTCCCGGCGTCGACTCTGAAGGCGGAGACACTCTCCGAAGGCGACATCGAAGCGCTCGTCGCCAATCTGCGCCGCGCGCCGCTCGGTGTCGGCGAGCGGGTCCGAGTCTCGCTCGGCGGAATCCAGGAGAAGCTTCTCGTCACACGCATGACCGATGGCTCATGGGGCCGGCCGGTGGACGGCACGCCTTCCACCCACATCCTCAAGCCGGAGATCGTCCGGTTCCCTCTGATCGTAGAGAACGAGGGTCTTTGCATGCGTCTCGCGCGCCATCTCGGTCTGCCGGTCGCCGCGGTGGAGACGACGCTGGTCGGGAACCGGAAGGTGCTGGTCGTCGAACGCTACGACCGGATCGTGCACGCGGACGGAGCCGTGGAACGCATTCACCAAGAGGACTTGTGCCAGGCGACCGCGACCATGCCCGACCTGAAGTACGAAGAGGACGGTGGACCTTCGTTACGACGCATTGCCGGGCTGCTTCAAACAGCGGCCGCGCCCGACGCGCTCGACGACCTGCTGAGAGCGGTCACCGTGAATGTCCTGATCGCGAACGGGGACGCTCACGCCAAGAACTTCTCCCTTCTCCACGAACCCTCGGGTGCGTTGAAGCTGGCACCGCTGTACGACCTGCTCTGCACTCTGCAATATGGAGACGACCGGCTGGCCATGTGCATCGACGGCGTCCGCCGCACGAATCGGGTGACAGCGGCACGGATCGCCAACGAGGCGTCCCGATGGGGAACCTCCAAAGTCCGGGCGGCGACGATCATCACCGACCTGTTGGACCGAGCGCCGGAGGCGATCGCCGCGACTTGCGACGAGACGGACGGAGTCCCGGGCGAGCTGGTCGCGAAGATCGAGGGCCAGCTCACGCAGCTGCGGACAGCAGAGTGAGTTTCGGCGACACTGTCGCTGCACCACGGCAAGACTGTGGCTGATACACCAATCGTACACCCTAGGTGTATGATTGGTGTATCACGCGAACACGTACCAACATCGAGATCGACGACACGTACGTTCGTACGGTCATGGACCGCTACGGGCTGCGGACCAAGACCGAGGCCGTCGACCTCGCCTTGCGGTGCCTCGCCGGCCAGCCCATGAGGCGAGACGAGGCCTTGGCGATGCGAGGGGCGCACGCCATTATGGAAGTTCCCGTTGATGTCCGACCCCGGGACACGGGATGATCCTCGTCGACACTTCGGCCTGGGTTGAATATGACAGGGCCACCGCAAGCGCGGTCGACCTTCGTTTGACTGAGCTGATCGCGTCAGATGGCCCGATTGCCATCACTGAGCCGGTCATCATGGAGGTGCTGTCCGGGGCTCGCAGCGATGAGCGAGAGGAAGATCTGCGTCGGCTGCTGCTGAGGTTCCACCTCCACCATTTCGACGCGACAACCGACTTCGACGGGGCCGTGCGCATCTATCGCCGTTGCCGGAGCGCCGGTATTACGCCCCGCGGGATGGTGGACTGCATGATCGCAACTGTCGCGTGGCGTGAGCGAGCAAAGCTACTCGCCAACGACGCCGACCTTAAGAGTGTCGCGAGCGTCATAGGCATCGATCTGGACGACGCGTCCCACAGTACCTAGCGGTCGTTTCAGCAGCGCTGCGTGTCGCGCATCCGCGCGTGGGCCGATGCGCAGCGACACACCGGATCCCCGTTACCTTGTCGAGTGGCTGAGATCTTCGGCGCTCGAACGAGCGGGATCAGCGGCGCGCTTCGGGCTAGGCACCGCGTTCGGGCGACACCGGGAGCCAAGCGTCTCCGCAGGGGTCTCCAACATCTTCTCGCATCGTGACACGCCGGCCATCTCGTGGTCCCGAAGCTAGTGAGCGCATTCGGGTGCTCCGCTAGGGTGATAGCGGTTCGCGGGCGTAGTTCAGCGGCAGAACATCAGCTTCCCAAGCTGAGA
>PLIM01000093.1 GCA_003139355.1 Acidimicrobiaceae bacterium
ATTTGCGCGAGAGGGTATTAAGGTTGCGAAGGCACCATGGAAAGCTGGGGGGATCATGATGAAACACCTGTCTGCGGCTTTGTTCGCGGGCGTGCTCGCCACCTCTTCGTCGACTGTTGTCTGGTCAGCCCCCTCGAGGCCACAGGCGCTTGTCCCGTCCGCACTCACCGTGTTGCGGGCGAGCACGAGTCCTCCGGCTCCAGCGCACTCGGTTGCGCTCGGGCCGCTGTCGCCCTCAGTGGAGCTTCATATCGATGTCACGCTGAGACTGCCGGACCCGTCGGCGGTGACGGCCTTCATCACCTCTGTGTCTGATCGGCGCTCGGCGGACTTCCACCACTTCCTCCGCCCGGGACAGTTCGGTCAGCTCTTCGGGCCGCCGCCATCGGAAGTGACAGCAGTCGACGCAGTGCTCCGCTCCGACGGGCTCCACCCCGGACAGCTGACCTCGAACCGGCTCTCGATCCCGGTGACAGCCCCGGCCTCGGCACTCGACCGCGCCTTTCACGTGAGTCTCGCGAGCTACCGGCTGTCGAGCGGGCGCGCCGCGTTCACGACCCCGTCGCCGCCGAGCATCTCGGCCGCCGTGGCGCCGGACATCCAGGGGGTCATAGGCCTGAGCGATCTCGGTCAACCCCAGAGCCTGCTTGCTCGTTCACGTGTCGCACGATCCGCCCGAGCTTCTTCAGGAGAAGCTCATCAGACGACGACAGGTCCGACACCATGCGCGCCAGCCACCAACGCAGCCAGCAATGACGGAAGCTACACGGCCGACCGGTTGGCGTCCTCCTACGGCATGACGCCCCTGTACTCCCTCGGCGACTTCGGCCAGGGCGTCAACATCGCCGTCGTTGAGTTCGAGCCGGACTTGCGGACCGACATCGCCGCCTATCAGGCGTGCTTTGGGACGAAAGCCACCGTGAACTACATCCCGGTCGACGGCGGCGCCGGCTCCGGCGACGGCGGCGGCGAGGCGGCTCTCGACATCGAGGACGCCATCGGCCTTGCCCCCCGTGCGACGATCGACGTCTACCAGGCGCCGGGGTGGGACGAGTCGGCTGGAGGGAATGGGGGCCAGTACGTGTACGACCTCTACTCGGCCATCGTGAACGACGACACCGATCGGGTCGTCTCGACATCCTGGGGGTCGTGCGAACTGGACACCGACTCGTCACTCGTCAGTTCGGAACAGAGCCTCTTCAGCCAGGCCGCCACCCAGGGCCAGACGGTCTTCGCCGCTGCAGGCGACTACGGCTCGACCGACTGCTTTACCGATTCGGGATCGCGGAACGAGTTCTCACTCTCCGTCGACGACCCCGCCAGCCAGCCCTATGTGATCGGGGTCGGTGGCACGTCGATCAGCACCAACTCCGAGACAGTCTGGAATGACTCGACTGGGGCCGGCGGAGGAGGGGTGTCCTCGTTATGGTGCATGCCCTCCTACCAGGACCAGTCAGGCGTCCCGGGGTTGATCGGCCCCGACTCGGTGCCCGACCCGAACGATTGCACGACCGGCTGGGCGCGCGAGGTACCCGACGTCTCGGCCGACGCCGATCCGCAAACCGGTTACGTCACCTACTGGAACGGGTCCTGGCAAGCAGGCGAGGGGGGTACGAGCGCCGGCGTACCGCTATGGGCCGCCGCCGCCGCCCTTGTGGACTCTTCGCCGTTCTGCGCCGACTACGGCTCAAAGGACGCCACGGGGACGCTGTTTGGGAGTCTGTACTCCATTGCTGACAGCAACCACCACTCCGACGCGCTCTACGACGTGACGAATGGGAACAACGTCTATCCGCCTTCGGGCTATTCGGGAGATCGCTACCCGGCAACGACGGGTTACGACATGGCAAGCGGGTTGGGGACGCCCTTGCTTGCCTATCCCGGCAACTATCTCCCCGGACTGGCCGCTCAGATGTGCATGGCTACTGGCACCAAGCTCGAGACGACGACCATCACAGGTGTCTCGCCGAAGGAGGGTCCGAGCAGCGGCTCGATCCCGGTGACCATCACGGGTTCGGGCTTCCTCCCCATCGCTGGAGCGGACCGGCTCGAGGTCGGTGCGAAGTGGGTCACTGTTTCCTGCACGACCACGGTTCGCTGCACCGGTACCCTCCCGGCGACCAAGGCGGGGACGGACAACTTCGTGATGTCGGTCGAGGGCCTGACGCTCAGTCCGCTCGCCGTGCCTGATCGGTTCACCTTCGTGGCCGTAGCGCCGACGGTCGCCAACCTCACGCCCACTGTCGGACCCACCAAGGGCGGCACGAAGGTGACGATCCGGGGAAGCAGCTTCTTCGGGACATTGACGGTGCACTTCGGGACGAGGCCGGCCAAGCTGTTCCGTGTCGTCTCCTCATCTGAGATCGTCGTCATCGCGCCTTCCGGCTCGGGCACCGCCTACGTCACGGTGTCGGCAACCGGGGGCTCCAGCAGGACAACGGCCGCTGGCAGATACCGCTACCAACGCGCGTCGCTGACGGCGCGCCTTGGCCGTGGGCTCACGCCCTAAAGCGCCGGCCAGGACCCGAGGTTCCCGTGGGCGGGCGAGAACTGCCCGATCCCGAGGCGACACGCCCAGCGCCCCAGGGGTCTCCCCTACTTCGTATTCCTAGGCATCGGCTCAGAGCTGGTCGCGATCGTGCTCTTGATGATCCTCTTCAAGCGGCGCGGTGGTTGGGCACCGGCCCCGTGGCCTGAGCGAGCTGACCGGACCAGCCGCTGCTCAGCCCCTGTCATGCTCGGCTCTCGCGTTGCGCGGGGGAATCCGGCCTGCACTGGCGTGGAGCAGGCCCCAACTGGCGGCGGCTAACGTCGTCTCGTGACAGAAGTCCTTCGCCGGGTGGTGATGACAGGCGCTGCCGACTCTATTGGCCTCGCGGTCGCTCCCCTGCTCGCCGGGCGCTAGCACCTGGAGCTGACCGACCGAGAGCCTGGCGTGTCGACCGTCTTGGACGTCACCGACGGGGACGCCTGCAGAGCGGCGTTCGCCGGCGCCGACGCGGTCGTGCACTTGGCAGCGGTCTCGGACCCCGAGGCGTCCTGGGAGGCGTTGCACCCGGCCAATGTGATGGGGACCTACCAGGTGGTGCAGGCCGCCGTGCACTGCCGCGTCCGCCGGCTCGTGCTCGCAAGCAGCTAGCGAGCTGTGTCGGGATATCCGCAGGGAGTTCAGCTACGCGCCAGCGATGCGCCGCGACCGGCGAGTATCTACGGTGCGACGAAGGCCTGGGCCGAGGCGCTCGGTGCTTGGGCAGCGTCGGCGTCGGCGACTTCCGTGGTTGCGTTACGGATCGGCCACTTCGCCCTTCAGTCACCTGCTGGCAGCGGCGCCACGGCTCGTGACATTGCGGCCTGGTTGAGCCCGCGAGATTGCGGCGAGCTGTTGCGTTGCGCTGTCGAGGCTGAAGGGATCCGTTTCGTGGTCGCCAACGGTGTCTCGGCCAACCGGTACCGGGCCGCTGATCTCTCCGACGCCGCCAATACCATCGGTTACCGACCGAGCGATGATGCGTGGACATGCGTCTGACGGTCGAACCTTTGGAGAGCCGACAGCACAGAACAACACAAGCACCATGACTCGAGTCGGCCAGGCTTGCCGGGCCGCCCCGAGCAGTTCGTCCTCTGTCATCGGCCCGGCAAGGTCGGCGAAGGCGCGCTCGCTGTCGCGCGCTGCTCGGCGTGAGCACGCAGGCCGTCGACAGAACCGCCGTGACTCGTCCGTCGTTGGAGCATCTCGGGCGAATTGGTAATAGGATCGCCTCTCGATCGTTCCCCTGGCCCGCAGCGAGATACGCTGGCCTGGGTACGGGCCAGGCGGCGTAGGGGAGGGCGCCTGCGCCGTCTGGCCCGCGTACGGGCCAGACGGGCGAGACGAGACGCCAAGCGGTGCCGGTCTTCGATCGTCATCTGCTCGGCGAGTTCGGTGACTTCCTCGCGCAGCGCACAGGAGAACGAGGCGAAGTCGCTGGCGTCGTAGACGAATGGCCTGGTGTCAACTAACCTGTCGATCAGTGCCAGGGTCCCAGTCGGCGAAGGTGCCCTCCCTTACGCCGGCTGGGCCCACTTGCCCAGGGCCCGAGGGACCGGAATGCACCTTTGAGCGGCCTGTGTGACCGGAAGAAGAGGGGACGGTCACGGCGACCTGCCGACTCATCGGGCCGGCGATCCGGGCCCGGTCGCTTCGTTGACACCGAGCCGAAGCCAGCTTCGCGGAATCTGCCCGAACTGACAGCAGCCCGCCTCGTGAGCAGCAGCAGCATCAAGAGAGGAACCTGGTCATGCCTGATCGTCGCATTCTCACGACTGAGTCCGGTGCACCCGTTGCCGACAACCAGAACTCCCAGACCGCAGGACCTGACGGCCCGGTGCTGTTGCAGGACCAGCACCTCCTCGAGAAACTTGCCCGGTTCAACCGGGAGCGGATCCCGGAGCGAGTCGTGCACGCCAGAGGTTCGGGCGCCTACGGGCACTTCGAGGTCGCCCGCGACATGTCCGCCTACACCAAGGCCACGGTGTTCAACGGGGTCGGCACTCGCTGTGAGGCTTTTGTGCGGTTCTCGACGGTCGCCGGCAGCCGGGGTGCAGCCGAGGCAGTCCGTGACCCGCGTGGGTTCGCGGTCAAGCTCTACACACCCGACGGCAATTACGACCTTGTAGGCAATAACATGCCGGTCTTCTTCATCCGGGATCCGTTGAAGTTCCCCGACTTCATCCACTCCCAGAAGGCGGACCCGTTCACCAACCGCCAGGAGCCGGAGAACGTCTGGGACTTCTTCTCGCATTCGCCCGAGGCGACGCACATGTTCACCTGGCTGTTCGGTGATCGGGGCATCCCGGCCAACTACCGGCAGATGGACGGCTTCGGGTCGCACACATTCTCCTGGACCAATGCCCAAGACGATCAGTTCTACGTGAAGTACCACTTCAAGACCGAGCAGGGCATCGCGACACTCACGACCGAGGAGGCGGCGGTGCTCGCCGGTGCGAGCCCCGAGTCTCACAACACCGATCTCCTCGAGGCGATCGAACGTGGCGACTACCCCTCCTGGACGCTCAAGGTTCAAGTCATGCCTGCCGCTCAGGCTGCCGACTACCGCATCAACCCGTTCGACGTCACCAAGGTGTGGCCGTACGCCGACTACCCACTGATCGAGGTCGGCAAGCTCGTGCTCGATCGAAATGCCGACAACTACTTCGCGGAGGTCGAACAGTCCGCGTTCGACCCTGGCAACTTCGTTCCCGGCATCGGGCCCTCGCCCGACAAGATGCTCCAGGGCCGCCTGTTCGCCTACGGCGACGCGCACCGCTACCGGCTCGGCATCAACCACACCCGCATCCCGGTCAACTCTCCGCACGCCACAACGGCCGACAATTACGGTCGCGACGGCGCCATGCAGGTAGAGGCCAACGGCGGCCGATCGAAGAACTACGAGCCGAACAGCTTCGACGGTCCGGTTCAGACCAACGAGCCGCACTATGTCGGACTTCCCACAGCAGGCGTCTCTGGCGCCTACCAGTGGGACAGACGCGAGACGGACGACTTCGAGCAGGCCGGCGCGCTCTACCGACTGATCGATGACACGGCCAGACAACGCCTCGCCGACAACATTGCGGACGGTCTCGCACAGGTGGACAACCGCGAGATTGTCGAACAGTCCCTCTCCCACTTCCGCAACGCTGACCCCGACTATGGAGATCGCATCGAACGGGCGATCGCCGCGCGCCGCGCCTGAAAGGAATCAGTCCCTCACCTCGCCTCGCCTGGCAGCGTCGCCAGTTGCACTTCCGAGCAGGGCGTTCAGTCTTCCGCCGGACGATCGTGGACGGGCGAATGCGCCGTCGGCGGGGCGGCGAGCGGGGAGCGGCAGGGACGGCGGGCACCGATCAGGGAAACGGGCTCCTCACACGCGCTAAGGAGTGAGGTGCTGTGCCAGGAACGCCAGCGAGGGAGGCTCCTGCGCGAGAAAGAACGGGCTCGTGTGACAGCCCTCGGAGAACTCCACGACTGCTCCGCGGGGCAAGGCCCTGGCCAATGCCTCCACTCCTGGGTGGAAAGGGTCCGAGTCTCCCGAGGCGACCCGAACGGGTATGCCGGTCAACGCGCCCGTGTGCGTGACGGCGTCGTCGATGGCAAAATCCGCGGCGGAGGCGTACGCGTCGGCATTGGCTCCCCGCGCCTGGGCGTAGCTGGTCCAGATCGCCGGGCTGATCGCGGCGACTGCGGCAATGAGGTGCGGGTACTTCTCAGCGAACAGGATCGCGCCGTAGCCGCCCATCGAGATGCCCATGGTCCCGATCCGCTGCGGCGGCCGCCCCAAGCCGAGACGCTGGCACAGCGGGACCAGCTCGTCGATGACCATCGCCATCGGATTGTCGCCCGGATGCGGGTTCCAGTAGCCACCGCCGCCGTCCACGGTCACCATCGCCATCGGGGCAAGCGGTTCATGACCGATGCGGAGGGCCATCGCCTGGGCCGGCGTCATGCCGACCACGGCACTTGTGTGGTCCGCCCCGAATCCGTGGAGCATCACCACGAGCGGCAGCCTGCTGCCTCGGCCATGTCCGGGCGGATAGGCGATCGTGTACCCAACTGTTCGATTGCGAGCGTGAGAGTGGAAGGAGCTCGAGATCGACGGGCCCAAGGACGAGAAGCTCAGCGGCGGGCTCGGCACCGAACATCTTCCCTCGAGCTGGTTGAGCACTTGTTGTCCGGGGAGGATCCCGTGCGATACGAGCTCCACGCCAGTAGCACCAACGGCTGCGACCGCCGCGATCCCACCCAAGCCATAGACAAGGAAACGTCGCCGGTCAAACCCTTGTCGGGATGCCCCGTCGGGTCCAGTGCCGTCGGAACCAGTCACGGGCGCCTCCGATCGGGAGGCGACGGCCGGTCGCTCGATCGAAGAAACCGGCCAGAATGTCCGTCATGTGCAAGGCGCCATCGACGAAGAAGAGCAACCCCGGGCCGACCAGCCTCTCGGATCGGTCGGGCGGACGACACGTTCTCGGATCGTAGCTGTGCGTGGCCGAGGCGCAGAGTCAGCAGGCCTCATGGACTGGCCGCATCCGAATCAGCCAATCGCCGTGACAAGCGCGCGCATGGCCGCTCGGTCACCTCAGGCAGCTGAGTCGATCGGGGAGGCCACGATCGGTACTCATGGCCCGGTCCCAGTAGGCGGTTGCCGATGCCTCCCGGCACACAGGTATCCCGCCCGTGTCTATCAGGCCATGCGAGAGAAAAGCTCACGGAGCTGAACCCGCCGACCTGTGCGAAGGATGGCTCTCCGGTAGACACTGGATGCAAGCCTCGCCATGCCGACCGTGCACACAATGCTCACGACTGCCGAGGCGGCGAACTCCCACCAGGTGACAGCTCCGAGGCCTACGAGAACGGGCATGGCGAACGGCGCCGTCGGCGGCAAGTATGCCAGTACCTTGAAGAAGGTTGACGAGCTCCCCGAGCCCGCTGCGATGAGGGCCATGACGTAGCCGAAGATGATCGGGAGGCTGAGGGGAACGGCCAGGCTCTGTACCTGGTCCTGGCGTTCGGCCATGGAGCCTGCGGCGGCGTAGACCCAGCAGTAGAAGGCGTAGCCGAGAACCAACCACACCAGCGTGCTGACGAGCACCAGAGGTGCCGTACCGCGCAGGAGATCGGAACCCACCGCCTCTGCCAGGCCGAGGGCGAACGCCACGACGAGAGCTGCCTGGGCGAAAGCCACCAGTCCGATCCCGAGCACCTTGCCCGCCAGGAGCTGGACGGGGCGCATGGCGGCCAGGAGCACCTCTACGACCCGGCTGGACTTCTCCTCCATGACCCCGATCAGGATCCAGGTGTTGTATTGCGTGAGCATTATGAACACGAGGATCAGGCCCACCGTGGAGGTGGTCTGGGCAGCCCCCTTGGCCGTCCCCGGTTGGAGGCTCTTCACGGGGAGCGCCTTGGCGCCAGCCAGCTCGGCGACTTGCGTAGCGGAGAGACCGGCTGACTCGACTGCCTCGGCCAGACCGAGGTTCTTGGAGACGGAAAGCGCGAGCTGAGCCGTTGTCGAAGTGACGGTTCCGATCGCCTTGTCCACTATGAGCTCCCGGCCGTCGACGATCGCGAGGTCGATCCGTCCAGAGCGCAGATCGCCGTGGGCGGCATCCGCGTCCGCCTCGGGAACAAGGTGAACCGTGGTGCCGACGCTCGTGGCGGAGGCGACAACCGCCGCCCGCAAGGGAGCAGGGAGGGCACCGACGACACCGACGCGCTGAGGGCGCGACTTTCCGCTGTTGAGGACTGGAACGACAATTGCTCCCGCTACCACCAGCAGGATGAGCAGTGTCCCGACCCGAAAGACCTTGCCGCGGAATCGCTCTCTCACTTCCCGGGCCGCCACCAAGCCGACAGCGCCCTTGAGGAGTGCCAATCCCGCTGGAGCCCAAGACTGGCTGCGGGTTGATCGACGCCGGCGACGGAGCCACACCCGCAGCGCCACGATCACGGCCAGGATGACCAGGATGATGGGCCCGTTCACGCGAGGGCCTCCCGGAAGACCTCCGACAACCGTCGGCGCTCGAAGACGAACTCTGTGACCCGACCCGCTCCCATAGCGGCCCTGAGTACCGAATCGCTGTCAACAGACTCGTCGAGCACGAGTCGCGCGGCTCCCCCATCGACCTCGGACACATTGACTCCGGCGATGTCGCAGGCCCACGATGCGTCTCGGTCCCCCGCCACCCGCACCACCAGCCGGCGCGCGCCGCTCGTCGCCAAGTCGTCCACCCTCCCGGTCACGACCAGGCGACCGTGATCGATGATCGTGACCACCTCGCAGAGGTCCTCGACCTGGTCCAGCTGGTGGCTCGAGAACAGGACACAGCACCCCGCCCGAGCTTGCTCGACGAGCACGTCGCCGATGGCGTCGATCCCGGTTGGGTCCAACCCGGCCAGGGGCTCATCGAGGACGAGCAGTTCAGGACCGTGTACCAACGCGGCGGCAAGCTGTACCCGTTGCTGGTTCCCATGGGAGAGCGCTTCCACCTTGCTGCCCGCCCTGTCTGCGACCCCGAGCCGTTCCAGCCACGCCTTTGTCGCGGCGGCGGCGTCGTGTGCGCTCATCGCGTGCAGCCTCCCGAGATACTCGAGCTGCTCGCCCACGAGCATGGCCGGGTACAGTCCTCGCTCCTCTGGCATGTACCCGAAACGGCGCCGCTCCGCCTGGCCGACAGCGGCACCGTTCCACTTGACTCTCCCGGCATCCAGATCGGTCAGGCCGAAGACGGCCCGCATGGTGGTCGTCTTCCCGGCCCCGTTTGGGCCCAGGAAGCCCACTACCTGGCCGGCGGGAACCGAGAAGGAGAGACCGTCGAGAGCGGTGAGAGCCCCGAAGCGACGGGTCAGCCCTTCGAGCTCAAGGAGGCCTTCCACCGCCTCAGGCTACGTGCCGCCCGGCCGCTGGGCCGAACCAAGATCAACCGCGTGGCCACCCACTCCCGATGAGCTAAGAGCCGAGGGCTCTGCCTGGTGATACGTCGCCGGCCCGCAACGGCTCGTCGAAGCGGCCGCAGCCGTCGGTACTTCCGCCGAAGCACCACCAGTCTCCTTGAGGCCCTCAAAAGTGGGTGCTGCCCCGACTGGCTGGTACTCAGCCCGATGGCGGAACCGGCACGGACCGTTCGCAGCTCGACAGGGAAGCTCCCTACAACGTGCACCTCTAGAGCGACGCGCCCGGAACGCGCTCCTTTGTGACATTCGGCCCTGACGGCCGATGCGCTGAAGGTGCAGGATCGCCGACGCGTGGCCAAACCGGAGACGGCCGGGCACGGGCGCAGGCCCCGTGCGGGAATAGGGTCTCAGAGGGGCGAACGAGGAGGGTCGATGAAGGCGAGATGCATCGTGGTAATAGGCCTGATGGTCTTCGCGGCGGGCTGTTCCAGTTCCAAGCCGACTGTGACTCCGTCGACTTCGACTTCGACGTCGACAACCGTCAGTCCGACTTCAACGTCAACAACCGTCAGTTCGACGGTGCCATCCACGACAGTCTCGTCGGCAAAGGCGTCTCAGCAATTCCTGGCGGCCGCCACGGTCTCTAAGGCCGCGTACCACACGTGGAGGGCCGCGATCAAAGGCCTGGCCACGGTCAGCCAGGCAATCGGGCCTTGTGACACCTACGCAGCCGCGTTGACGAACCTCGACAACGCGATATCGCGCATCGCCGTCACCGGCAAAACGGAAACCGACATTCGGACCTTGGTCGCCGATGACAGTGCTGTCATCAAGAACCTGGAAGCCGTGAAGACAGTAACCGTGGCCCAGATCAGGAAAGACGAGGCTCAACTCATAGCCACTGGGAAGACGGCAATAAGCGCCGGCGACGTAGTCCGGAGCGACCTCGGCCTGCCGCCGAGTTGAGTTTGGCCGGCCGGACGCGATCAGTCTGGTGACAAGGCGCGCAAGAGGAGCCCGGCCGGTCTCGGAACCTGCCACTCGGGCGACACTGAGGGTCTCTAACCGTCCGGACTAGGGAACCGAGCCGGCGGTCCCGTCGCACGAAAGGCCCGCTCGTTCGCCGTTCGCCTCTTTCACTCAACGTCCTCATGTGGGCGAACATGGGGGCCAACAGGGGCCGACCGTGCCGGCGACGGTGCGCACGGTGCCCGGCGGACGAAATGGCGGGGGCCGAGGTAGACGGTCAAAGCAACCAAGGGCACCCCACTTGAACCGCTGCAGACCACCGTCCAACCGGCATCCTCCGCGAAAACGGCCGATTCGCGGCCCCGTCCCCACTTTTCTCCTGTGCTCACCGGTGGACCTTATGGGACAGCTCTCAAACCCCGGTGTCGACCCAGACATTGACGGTGGGCCGCCCGGGGCTCGAACCCGGCACCTTGGGATCAAGAGTCCACCCGGACCGGTGCGGAGGCGTCTTGAAGCGTCTCGACTCGTCTCAGATTTGCCATCTGGGCAGGTCCTGCACGTTTCGACCAAGGCGCGTCTGGTGCCGTCCGGCCGCGTCCCGGATCAGCCCTCTGAGCAGGCAGCGCAGAGTTCCGGATGGACCGTTCTGGACGCTGCCGGACGCGTTGGGAAATGCAATGTTGGGTGAATGTTGGGTGAAACCGTCCTTCCGGCGATCCTCGAAACCGTCGACGCAAGGTTGCTGGACTCGTTGATGGGCGTCTCCGACGCGCTCGGCAGCAGAGCACTCACAGCTGACACGACCAACCCTGAAACGCGAACCAACAGACGGGTCGGACGCGTCAGGGAGCCAGGGACGAACTTCAAGACTCGGTGCGCTCCGCGAGGACGAAACGGCGAATGACTGAAGAGAGCAACTCGACTACACCTTGGGATACTGGTGTATCAGTAATGATACTGATGTATCATTCAGACGTGGACCTCGCAGAACCTGGCTTAGCCTTCTCGGGCAGCTTGACCATGCCGGTCCTTCGAGCCCTCGACGGACGTTCGCTTCCAGCGTCGGCAGCCCAAATCGCTCGGACAGTCGTCGAGGGCACTCCAGCGGGCATACGACGTTCACTTGAACGCCTCTCCCAGCATGGAATCTGTAATCGTGAGCAGCTCGGCGGCAGGTCCCTCTACTCCTTGAACTATGAGCACGTCCTTTACCAGGCAGTTCGAGCTGCTCTGGAAGCGAACGACCTGTTCGTGAAACGCTTGCGCGACACTCTCTCGTCCTGGGAGCCGCATCCTGTGGCCGGGGTCCTGTTCGGCTCAGCGGCGCGACGCGGCGGAGATATCGAGAGCGACATCGACGTCTTGCTGATACGCCCCAAAATGAGTTCGACCGTGCGCAAACGCTCGTGGGCGCCACAGGTGCATGACCTACGTACGCAGGTTCACAGCTGGTCCGGCAACCACTTGCAGGCGCTCGACTGGACGGAAAGCTCGTTACGGCGTTTCGCGGCGAGGCGCGAGGCGCTGATCGACGAAATACGCCGCGAGGGTGTCACGCTGTATGGCCGCTCGGTCTCCGAACTCCTGAAGACCCGGCAGGCGCCATGAGGACCCTTTCTCTCGTGGGGGCGTCGTGAACCCACGATCGTCAGCGACGAGACGTCGACCTTGTACCGCGAGCGATGCTCGAGCTAGATCGGAACAGGCCAGGGCTTTCCTACAAGTTGCGCAAATGATCACCTCGGAAGAGGACTCTCCAGAGGACTACAACTTCAACCACGTTGCGGCCGGCGTCGCCGTCCTCGCCGCAATTGCCGCCTCCGACGCCTTATGTTGTCGCCTTCTGGGTGAGCGATCGCGGAGCCAGGACCACCGAGATGCGGTCGATCTCGTCGCGACCGTGCGATTCGGAGCCGGAGACGAGAAGGTGCGCGAGAGGCGCTCCCGCGACCTTGCCGACGCGCTCGCCACGGCGCTGGATTTGAAGGATGAGTCTCACTACGGAGCAGCGCTCGTCGGCCAGCGACAAGTGAAAAGGCTCCTACGCGCTGCCGGCAAACTTGTCGATGCCGCGACGGAGGCTGTCGGCTAGCTCCCGCCTGCCCAGAGCTCCATGGACGCCATCTGGGCTGTTATGTCGGGCGCCGCACATCCACGACGTTCGCATTGTTGGGTGCATGTTGGGTCGGACAGCGGGCCGTGTCCGACAATTGGCCTCTTGAACTGCACTTATGGTGGGCCGCCCGGGGCTCGAACCCGGCACCTTGGGATTAAAAGTCCCCTGCTCTACCTGATGAGCTAGCGGCCCTTCCGACAACCACTTGGGGTTTGCCGTGGTCGCGTCCTGGAATTGTGACGACCATCCTTGCATGCGGACAACAAGGGGGCAGAGCCTCGCGTTTCCTTCAGCCGGCTGTGATGTCCCCCGGGTCCTCGGTTTCCGCTTGGCATCCCGCGCATAGCCCGATCACCGCAAAGTGATGCGGGTCGATCGCGAACCCGAACTCAGCTATGGCCCGTCGTCTGAGGTCGGCGAAGAACCCTTCCGCAATCTCGACGTGGGCATCGCACTTCCGACAAACCAGGTGGCCGTGCGCTGCGCTCGCAAGATGATAGGACGCAGGCCCGTGCCCGAGATGGGAGTGCGTGACCACACCGAGGCGCTCGAGCTCCTCCAGGTTCCGGTACACGGTCGAGATGGAGACGTCGGGTGCGCGAGCCTGAATCTCCGCCGCGAGCTCCTCAGCTGTTCGATGCCCTGCAGCCTCGAACAGGGAACGGACGAGAAGGCGTCGCGGTGTGGTCACGCGGTCCCCAGCTGAGCGCAAGAGGGAAAGAACTTCCTCTTCCTCGTCTCCCGACAAACTCAAGTCGAACCCTCCTGGCTTGCCTGCAACCACGAACGGCGAGGTGCCTCCGGGCGTGCTGTCCGTGAGCCGCGACTCAGGTCCAACCCTCTTGCTCGGCGTCGAACAAGCCGGTGTGCCGCTTCCTCGGACGGATCGTCTCCGGAAGGTCTGTCTCAGGTGCTTCGCCATCGAACAGACTCTCGGGCCGGCGTGCCGGGGACGAAGGCCGCTCCGCTGTCGGTTCCGCCCCCGCCCGGGTCACCGTGTCGCCGATCACCGACGCGTCACTTCTTTCGTACCTGGGCGAGAGCCCGCCGGCAGTGCCGATCGCATGGCGCCCCACCGGCTCCTCGCCACTGTGGACGGCGCCAGGCTGCTGGTGAGACGACACGGCCGACACGGGAACTCCCGGTCCGCCCAAAGCGCGATCGGGACGCTCGTTCGAGCCGTCTTCAGGCGGAAGCGTCGGACTGCCGTCGGTCGCCGCGGGAGACGCCGCAACAGCCACTCCCGGCGCAGGACGTCCGAGCGGGCTGCGAACCATCTCCTCGACGACCGCCTGGACGGTGGTCTGCAAACGGGCCAGCTCGGCGATGGCATCCTGACGCTGGTCGTAAAGGTAGGTGATCTGCGACACGGCCCGTTCCCGGTCCTGCTCAATGCGCTGCAGGTAGGCGTGGCGACGACGCTCGGTCTCGTCCCGGATCGCGAGGGCACGTCTTGTCGCCTGGTCGACGACATCGGCAGCCTCGCGACTCGCCACCTCGCGTAGCTCACTCACCTCCTCCGCGACGGTCTCGCGAAGCTCGCTCACCTCGCGTTCGGCCTCCTGGCGGAGGGTGTAGGCCCCCTCCCACGCCTCTTGGAGAATGCGCTGAACGCGCTCACCGAGAGTGTCCAGCGAAGGCGGCTGGGCGGTACGAGTCTCGCTCTCGTAGGCGGCGACGCGGCGGTGTAGCTCGCGGAGCTGTCCCACCGCTGCTGCGAGCCGGCGCTCCGACTCAGAGGCGCGGCGGAGCGCGTCGTCGAGCCGGCGCTGCTGGTCTGCCACGTAGCGGTCGACCTGCTCCGGGTCGTAACCGCGCCGGTAAACATTGAAGATCGGTGTCGCTACCCGCTGCTCCGCGACTGCCTCGTTCTCGTCCATGATCCCTCCACACTCTCTCAGCGGATGCTACTGAGCCACCAGCTCAAGAACGGGGATCCTTCTGCGGGCGAACACGGCGCTGGCAACGACGGCGACCGCTCCTCGACGCCGACCTCCACACAGGGCAAACTGAGGCCGACTGCCGGACAACTGCCGGAGCGCCACGAGACGAGAAGGGGGTTTCTCAATGAAGGCCGACGTAAAGGGATCCACGCTACCGGTGCTCGAGTTCATCCTCGAGCCCGGCGAAGCTGTGGTCTCGACCCATGGCGATCTCGCCTGGATGTCCGCGAACATGCAGCTCAGCCAGTCCACGAATACCGGTGGCGGTGGCGGGCTCATGGCGGGTCTGAAGCGTGTCGCCAGCGGGACCGGGCTCTTCCTGACCCGCTACGAGCCCACCGGCGGCCCGGGAATGTTGGTCCTCGCTGCAAAGCTTCCCGGGCGGATCTTCCCCGTCGAGATCGCGCCGGGATCAGAGTACATCGTCCACCGCCATGGTTGGCTGTGCGGCACGCCAGGTGTCCAGCCGACTGTCGCGCTGCAACAAACTTTCGGCGGCGCCGTCTTCGGCGGCGAGGGCTTCATCCTCCAGCGCCTCGAGGGGCAGGGAACTGCCTGGCTCGAGCTCTCCGGGGAAATCTCGACCTACGACCTCGCTGCAGGGCAAAGCCTCTGTGTGCATCCCGGTCACGTCGGGGCGTTCCAGGCAACCGTGAGCTTCCAGACGACGCGCTTGCCCGGGATAGCGAACCGCATGTTCGGGAAGGACGGACATCACATCGTCGTGCTCACGGGCCCAGGCAGCGTCTGGCTCCAGAGCATGCCACTCCCGATCCTTGCTCACGCGCTCCAGCCTTACCTCGGCGAACACAACGAGAGCGCGGCGGGAGCCGGCGTCGCCGGCGGTGTGCTCGGAGGAATGCTCGGCCGGAAGCTCTGACACACCGGCAATGCCCCTCACCGTTGGCCCGCTCACCGACCTCGTCGAGGCGCCGACGCTCGAACGCGTGCTCCACGAGTCGCTCCGGAGAGGGGGCGACTTCGCGGAGATCTTCGCCGAGGACTGCTCGAGCTCTTCGATCTTCCTCGACGACAGCAAGGTCGAGGAGCTGTCCAGCGGGCGCGACCGCGGCGCCGGGATCAGGGTCGTCGTAGGCGAGACAACGGGATTCGCCCACACCGCTGACCTGTCGGAGAAGGGTCTGCTAACTGCAGCCGAGGCGGCCGCGGCTGTCGCCCGGGAAGGTGGAGCCGGTGTCCGCGAGGCTCCGCTCCTGAGGAAAGCACCAGAGCCGCGCCAGGTGACGACGTACCCGAGCACGGTGCCGAAGTCGGCCAAGGTCAACCTGCTGCTTCTCGCGGACGACACCGCCCGCTCGGCGGGGGGAGCCATCGTCCAGGTAAGTGCCGGCTATGGCGACAGCCGGCGTCGCATCCTGGTCGCGAACTCGGACGGCCTGCTGGCAAGTGATGACCGCGTCCGAACCCGGTTGTTCGTGACCTGCGTCGCGTCCGGTGACGGCGGCTTGCAAACCGGCTCCCACAGCCTCGCATACACGCTCGGCTTCGAGATGTTCGATGATCACCCTGTGGAGGAGGTCGCGAAACAGGCAGCCCGTAGGGCCATCACCAAGCTCGATGCGCGCCCCGCCCCGTCGGGCGTCCTGCCCGTGGTCTTGAAAAGCGGGACCGGCGGAATCATCTTTCATGAGGCGTGCGGACACGGCCTCGAGGCTGACCACATCTTGAAGGACAGCTCCGTGTACACCGGCCGCCTGGGTCAGGTGGTCGCCAGCCGAGGAGTCACACTCGTCGACGACGGCTCGCTTGGCCCGAACTGGGGCAGCCTCGCGATAGACGACGAGGGCCGCCCCACGCAACGCAACGTTCTCATCCAAGACGGAGTTCTCACCGACTACATGTGGGATTACCTCCGCGCTCGCAAGGAGGGACGGACCTCGTCGGGAAACGGCAGGCGCCAGAGCTACCAGGACCTGCCCATGGTCCGCATGACCAACACGTTTCTCCTGGCCGGCGACGAGGACCCGGACGAAATCGTGTCGCAGACACCGCACGGGGTCTACGTCGCGCAGCTGGGTGGGGGGCAGGTCAATACAGCAACCGGAGACTTCGTCTTCGGGATGACCGAGGCCTATCTGATCGAGGACGGCCGCATCACCGAGCCGCTCCGCAACGCCAACCTGATCGGCAACGGCCCGGATGTGCTCTCCAAGATCGACGCCATCGGCGACGACTTCGAAATGTGGCCCGGAACTTGCGGCAAGGACGGCCAAAACGTGTCCGTCGGATGCGGACAGCCGACCCTGCGCGTGACAGGCATCACGATCGGCGGTACCGCAAGTGCCTGAGCTCCTCGGGTTGGCACGGCGGGTCGCCGAACGGGCGACTGTTGGTGAGGAGGTCGAGGTCTATGTCGCCCGTGGCCGGGAGACCTCGATCCGGGCCTTCGAGGGCGCCATCGAGCAGCTCACGGCCGCCGAGTCGGCCGGCGTGGGCGTGCGGGTGATTTCGGCAGGAAGACAGGGCTTCTCCTACGTGGGGGAGCTCGACGAGTTCGCCGCGTTGGAGGCACTTCGCGAGGCCCGCGACAATGCCACATTCGCCACGGTCGACAAGCATGCCGGGCTCGCCTCGCCCGACGGCGTGGAACCGCCGGTGCTCGATCTCTGGCGGCAGGAGCTCGTCTCGTTCCCGACCGACGACAAGGTTGCGCTTGCCCTCGATCTCGAGCGCCGCGTTCGAGCCGGAGACCCGCGAATACGCCAAGTCGTCTCCGCCGACTACCTCGACGGCCTCGGTGAAGAGGCGATCGCGACCTCCCGTGGGATCGAGGTGACGAGTCGGAGCACCGGCTGCTATCTCTTCGTCCAGGCCGTTGCCGGCGATGGGGACGACACCCAGACAGGCTTCGGCTACTCGGTCGGCCGCGCTCCGGTCGATCTCGACATCGACGCCGCTGCAGTCGATGCCGTTGACCGCGCGACGCGTCTTCTCGGGGCGAAGAAGGCCAGGAGCGCGAAGGTAACCGCCGTCCTCGACCGCCGGGTGACGGCCACGCTGCTCGGGATCCTCTCCAGCACGCTGTCGGGTGAGGAGGTCGCCAAGGGCCGCTCCCTTTTCACGGGGCGCATGGGCGAACAGGTCGGCATCCACGAGCTGACTCTTATCGACGACCCGACGAACCCGCTCGCCTACGGCGCCTCCCAGCACGACGCAGAGGGATTGGCGTGCCGGTGCAACTCGCTGATCGAAGGAGGCGAGCTGCGGGGTTTCCTCTACAACACCTACGCGGGACGCCTCGCCGGCACGTCCTCGACCGGCTCGGCAGTTCGAGGCGGGTTCCGGACAACCCCAGGTGTCGGCGCGCGGGCTCTGTCACTCCAGCCCGGGAGACACGACCAGGCCGAGATCATCGCGGAGGTCGGCGAGGGTTTCCTCGTCCAGTCGATAACCGGTGTCCACTCGGGGGTCAACCCCGTGAGCGGTGACTTCTCCGTCGGCGCCGAGGGTCTGATGATCCGTGGCGGCGAGCTCGCGGAACCAGTCCGCGAGGTGACGATCGCTTCGACGATTCAACGAATGCTGCAGCATATTGTGGCCGTCGGGTCCGACGTCGAATGGCTGCCCGGCGCGGCGACCGGTGTGACGCTCGCCATCGACGACATCGCCATGAGCGGCTCGTGAGTTGGACCAGAATCAACCGCGTCGCTCAGGAAGCCGCCTCAGCTCTCGAGGGGCTCGAGTCGGACGACCCCGCCGACGGCGAAGCAGCGGGTTCACGTGGCGCGAGGGTCTTTGAAGGCGCCGAGCCATCGGTAGCCGCTTGCTTGGCCGATTCAGCGCTCGACGGAGTGGCCTTGGCTTCGGACCCGGCGCTTGAGGCGGCAGCGGCCGGCTTCGAAGTGGACCGCCCCGCGCGGCTGTCGTTCTTGTAGAAACCACTTCCCTTGAACACGATCCCAATGTTCCCGAACACCTTCTTGAGGTCGCCGCCACAGTTGGGGCATTCGGTCAGGGCGTCGTCCTTGAACGACTGCACAACCTCGAGGTGCTCTCCACATGACTTGCACGAGTACTCGTAGGTCGGCATGGATCCCTTCTGTCCTTCGCCTCGGCCAACCTCACCGTCCCGCCGACGGTCTGGCGTTGGCACTCTCACTTTGTGAGTGCCAAGTATATCGTGGCTCTAGGGCTGGAATACCCGGGAGGAGCATCATGGACCGAGACAGTGTTGAGGAACTTGTCTCCCTCGAAGCGGTTCAGCGGCTCGTGCTCAGTTCGTGCCTGCCGCTCGGCCCGATTGAGATCGGGCTCAGCGACGCACTCGGGTTCGTCCTCGCCGAGGACGTGCGAGCTCTCGAGGACCTTCCTCCGTTCTCCAACACTGCGATGGACGGCTACGCAGTGCGTGCGGACGACACGGCCAGTGCGCCCGTAGAGCTCTCGGTCATCGGCGTCCTCCCGGCCGGGGCGGCGCCCGCGCAGGCCGTCGGACCTGGAACGGCGGTCCAGATCATGACGGGAGCCCCCATGCCTCCCGGTGCCGACGGGATCGCCATCGTCGAGCGGACCGAGCCGGGCTCGTCAGATTCCAAGGTTCGAATCCTCGATCGAGTCTCACCGGGCGCCTACGTCCGCCCAGCGGGCAGCGACCTGCGCCGCGGTGATCTGGCCGTCGCTGCCGGCACCGTGATCGGCCCAGCCCATATCGGCTTGCTGGCGAGCGTCGACGCGACACGGATCACCGTCCACGCACGGCCGAGCGTCGGCGTCCTTTCGACCGGGGACGAGCTGGTGGGCGGCACGGTGCCGCTCGAGTTGGGGCAGATCCGAGACTCCAACCGGCAGGGTCTCCTCGCGTCCTTGCAGCGGGACGGCTTCGTCGGCATCGACCTCGGTGTTCGCCCCGACGACGAGGAGGCGATCTCGGCAGGGATTCGAGAGGGGGTCGAGTGCTGCGATGCGCTGCTCACCTCCGGTGGGGTGAGCATGGGCGAATTCGACTTCGTGAAGGTTGTCCTGGAGAGACTGGTAGCCGAGGTCGGGGGGCAGGTCCACCAATTCAAGCTCGCGATCAAGCCCGCGAAGCCGCTGTCGTTTGCCGCCGTTGCCACGCCCGGTGGGCGTTTGGTCCCGGTCTTCGGTCTGCCGGGCAACCCCGTCTCCTCGATGGTCAGCTATCAGGTCGTGGCTCTGCCAGCGCTGAGGAAGCTCGCGGGCCACCACTCGCCGCTCCCCCGCCGGATCCCGGCTGTCGCGGCCGATGACCTCGAGCGGCGTCCGGACGGAAAGCTACATCTGCTACGTGTCATCGCCGCTATGGGCGCGGATGGTCACATCGTCGTCCGTTCGGCGGGCGGCCAGGGGTCTCACCAGCTCGCGGCCTTGGCAGCTTCCAACGCCCTGGCGCTGGTGCCCGATGGACTCGGTGTCACCACTGGAGGTGACGTCCAAATCCTGCTTACCGGCTCGCTCGAGTGAGGGCAGGGGCCAAGCGAGCGGGACGCCGCTCCCTGCGCCGGGACCAGGACATGCCCTGAGGTCGGCTGCGATCAAGGCGCGCCCGCGGCTCACCACGTAGACTGCTCTCCCATGCCGGACCGAGGACTGACCCATGTCGACCCCCTTGGCCGGGCTCGAATGGTGGATGTCACTCCGAAGGAGGCGACTCACCGCCGGGCGCTCGCCCGCTGCAAGGTCCGGATGCTTCCCGAGACGACGGTGAAGATTGCGAGCAATGCGATCAACAAGGGCGATGTCCTCGGCGCGGCACGAATCGCCGGTATTCAAGGGGCGAAGCGCACCGCCGACCTCATCCCGCTCTGCCACCCGTTGCTCGTCGGTTCTGTCTCCTTGAACTTCACGATCGGAGACGATTTCGTCGAGGTCGAGACACAGGTCGAGGCTGTCGACCGCACGGGCGTCGAGATGGAAGCCCTGACCGCCTGTGCGGTTGCCGCTCTCACGATCTACGACATGTGCAAGTCCGCCGACCGCAGCATGGTGGTGGAGGAGCTCTGTCTCTGGGAGAAGACCGGGGGCCGCTCAGGGGTGTGGCGCCGGGCAAATGAGCCCGCGGAAAGCAACATCCACCATTTGGCTGAGACCGTTGATTAGCCTTTTCAGCAAAGTGAGGGTGGTCCTGGGAGCGTGAGGCTTGTGGTCATAGCTGTGCTGGCAGTCATCTGGGTTGTCGCTCTGACTCCGATGATGCTACGCAAGCTCTCCGATCGCCAGTTCTCCACCTCGGTCGATTCCTTCCACCGTCAGCTTGGGGGTATGCGACGCGCGTACCCGCGACTGGCAGCGAGTGCTGCCGACCCGGAAATGGCACTTTATATGGCGCCGGCGGCAGACACTGGTGCCCGAGCGTCATGTGCGGCGCCTTCCAGGATGCCGCGATCTGAAGCCTCTGAACGGCCCTTGCGGCGTCCTGCGCCGCAATCGGCACGCCGGCGCCGCGTTCTGCTGATCCTCGTCGCGACGATGCTGGGTTTCTTCTTGCTCGGCATGATCCCGGCCTTGAAGGTTCTCTGGGGCTTCTCGCTGCTGGCGTTCGGTGCCGCGGCCGGTTACTTGGCGCTGCTCATCCACATTCATAGACGCGTCGTGGAACGCGAGACCAAGGTCGTCGACATCCGGGGTCGCCGCGGCCAACCGGGCGTTGGTCTGCCGGTGACTGCCGTTGTTCCCGCTGCCGCCGTTTCTCCTGCCGTCGTCCCCGCTCGCCGGAAGGCTCCCGAAGAGGTGGCCTGGGCCGACGACGAATGGCTCGGCCCGGCTTTCGAGTTCGACTATGACGAGAGCGTGGCCGGCGGTCGCTGACTGGTTGGCCCCCGCAAAGTCGTCGAGTTACGCGTCGCCCGTTTGCGAGTGCTTGGCGCTGCTCCGCTAACCTGAATCATCGGCCGGACGTGGCCGGGCGCTCCAAAGGAAACCTTCCTGTGGTCCAGCACCGGTCGCCCCGGGGGTGTAGCTCAGCTGGAAGAGCGCCACGTTCGCAACGTG
>PLIM01000079.1 GCA_003139355.1 Acidimicrobiaceae bacterium
AGATCTCAATGGCCATTGACAGCCTCATCAAGTCGCCGCCGGCGCAGTTCCACGACGACGGGTCCTACCGGATGGTCGAGGACTTCGCGCGTAGCTCCTGACCCGCCCGGAGCGGCAAGGGCAACTGAGGCAGCAACCACCGATCAGCTAGGTCTCGACCGCTCTTCCCACCAGGCGTCGAGGCGCCGCAGGATCTCCGCCTCGCCGAGCAGTCCCTCGTCCAGGCGAATCTGCAACAGGAAGTCGAGGGCGGTGCCGACATCGCGGCCGGGAGGGATGCCGAGATGTTCCATCACCGCGACACCGTCCAGTTCCGGGCGTATGGAGTCCAGCTCCTCGCGCTCGCGAAGCTCGCCGAGGCGTCGCTCGAGCTCGTCCATCCGTGAGCCGAGCTCCCTCGCCTTGGCCTGGTTGCGGGTCGTGCAGTCGCAACGGGTCAGTTCGTTCAGACGGCCGAGCAGCGGACCGGCGTCGTGCGCGTAGCGGCGTGCCGCCGAGTCGGTCCAGCCCATCTTGTAGGTGTGGAACCGCAGATGAAGCCCCACGAGCTGCTCGACGTCGTCGATGACTTCGCTCGGATAGCGCAGCTCCTGCATTCGCTTTCGCGTCATCCTCGCCCCGACGACGTCGTGGTGGTGGAAGTGCACCCCACCGGGACCAATCGAGCGCGTCAACGGCTTGCCGACGTCATGGAAGAGCGCCGCCAGGCGAAGAGTCCTGTCGGGTCTCGTCTTCTCGACGACGGCGATCGTATGGGCGAGAACGTCCTTGTGCCGCTGAACCGGGTCCTGCTCGAGGGCGAGAGCCGGGAGCTCGGGAAGGAACTCCTCTGCTAGCCCCGTGTTGACGATGAACCAGAGCCCCGGCGACGGATTGGGCAACACGAGCAATTTGTCCAACTCGTCCCTGATCCGCTCCCTGGAGACGATACCGAGGCGTGACCCCATGGTTTCGACGGCCCTCACGAGCTCGGCGTCGGGCCTGAGGCCGTAACCGGCGATGAACCGGGCCGCCCTGAGCATGCGCAGAGGATCGTCTGAGAACGACACCCCGGGATCGAGCGGGGTGCGCAACCGCCTCGCCGCGAGATCGGTGATGCCGTCGAATGGATCGACCAGCACGAGATCCGGCAGACTGAGCGCCATCGCGTTCACAGTGAAGTCCCGGCGCGACAGGTCGGTCCCGATGTCGCTGCCGAATCGGACCTCGGGCTTGCGGGAGTCGGGCACGTAGGCTTCCGCCCTGTGCGTGGTGATCTCGAAACGGCGTCCGGCGCGCATGAGCCCGATGGTCCCGAAGCGCTTGCCTTGGTTCCACAAGGCATCGCTCATGTCAGAGACCAAGGTCTCGATCTCATCGGGGGTCGCGTCCGTCGTGAGGTCGATGTCGACGTCCAGGCCCGGTTCCACACCCCCGGGCCGCCCAGCGATGCCGTCGCGTACAGGCCCTCCGACCAGGAAGACTCGCTTGCCGGCGGCCAGGAAGCGCTCCGCAATCGGCCGCGTCGCCTCGAGAACCGGGCGGAGGCGCTCGGGAACCACGGTCGGAGAGGCTGGTTCCCGGCTCATCTTGCGAACGCAGCCCGGTGGTATCGACCGGCCGTCGTGATGACCTCGCGTACATGCTCAGTTATCTCGCCCCGTGAGGCGGGCTCGGGACGGTAATCGACCCCCCCGAGCGCAGCTACGCACGCACCGACGGAAGCCGCCAGCGAGGTGAGGTCGTAGCCGCCTTCGAGGAATGCCACGAGCCGCCCGCGTGGCACCAAACGCACTGCCCGGGAGGTCAAGTCCGCAAAATCGCCCGCGGTGAGCCCCAGATCGGTCAATGGATCGGCTCGATGCGCATCGAATCCCGCGGAGATGAGCAGCCAGCCCGGAGCGAACTCCTCAGCCAGCGGCGCAACCACGTCGTCAAACGCCAAACGGTAGGCGTCGCCTCCGGTTCCAGCAGGAAACGGCATGTTCACCGTCGCGCCATTCCCAGGACCGGTTCCGATTTCGCTCAACGACCCGGTCCCGGGATAGAAGGGGAACTGATGGATCGACACGTAGAGGACATCAGAACGCTCGTAGAAGAGATCTTGGGTCCCGTTGCCGTGGTGAGCATCCCAGTCGAGCACCATGACGCGCTCGCCTCGTGCGGCAATCAACGCGGCAGTGACGGCAACATTGTTGAACAAGCAGAAGCCCATCGCTCTCGCCCCGAGCGCGTGATGCCCGGGAGGTCGCACCGCGAGAAAGGCGCTGTCGCCTTCTCCGCTGCGGAGGCGTTCGACTGCGTCCAGGCCGGCGCCCGCAGCCCGCAGGGCTGCGTCAAACGAAGCAGGGGCGGCGACAGTGTCCTGGTCGAGGTGTCCGCCCCCGCTGAGGCAATGATCCTCGATGCGCTCGATGTACGACGGGTCGTGAACGATCTCGAGTTCTCCTCGTGTTGCCCGACGGGGCTCGAACGGGACGGTCACTGCAGCGGCAGGTGAGCCTTCGACGCCGGCGAAGACTGCCTCCAGGCGCTCGGCACGCTCAGGGTGCCATCTTCCGGTGGCGTGTGCTGCGAACTCCTCGTGACGTCCGAACAGCACTACCATTCCACGACCGTACCGCTCCCGCGCCTGATGCGCGGCGGCGATCGCATGGTCATTCCGGTGCCACAAAGTCTTCCGATCTCCCCCTTGGCAGTATGAGCACCCCCCGCGCCGATAGGCTCGCTGCGTCTCGCGTGTCCGATCGGAGGACAAGACCACCGTTGCCGTCCGCCACATGGGTCAGCGATGCCCGGTCGGCGTTGATGCCGCTTGGGCGGTTCACCGCGCGGGCTGGGGTCGTCCTTGTCGCCATGCTGCTCGCCACAGGGCCCATCGGCCTCTCGCGCCCTGCCGGAGCCCAGCCAGGGGGGAGCGGTGTCGTCTCACTGACCTCTCAGGACGCCTGGGTCCAGACCTCGAGCGTGCCAGTTCGGCTCGGCCTGAGGGTGCATTCGTCGATTTCACCCTCAGACCTCCTCATCAGCGTGGCGCTGTACACCGAGCCCGACGGATCGTCGCTCGCGAGTCGTGACGAGTTCGATGCGACGCTCGCAGGCCAGCTCGCCGGGCTCTCGCAACTCCGGCCCTACAAGTTCTCGCTGGGTTCGATCAGAAACGCCAGTCAATCCCTGAAGATCTATGTCGCAGGCTCGGGCCTTCCCGGCCGAGTCCCGGCCAAAGTGCCCGGCAATCGAATCTTCCAGCTTCCCTGCCCGCAGCGTTACGGAGGCTGCGGTGGCGTCTACCCGCTCCAGGTGTCCCTCGTCGACACTTTGACCGGCCAGCCGCTGGACTCCTTCACGACGTACCTGGTCGTGGTCCCCTCGTCGGTTGCACCACAAGAGCGGCTTCGTTTCTCGTTCGTCCTGCCGGTGGGGGCTTCGGTGGCGCTCACCGCCGCTGGAAGGCCAGCTGTGTCCTCCCGGACACTTGCCCTGCTCGACACGATCGAGCACTCGGAGACGCGCTGGCCCAAGGCACTACTGACCGTTGACCTCTACGGACAGACGCTGCTGGCCCTTGCTCGGAGCACGAAGTACTCGAATCTTGTGAACACACTCGCCTCCCGCGACCCGGACACGCTTGTGGACGGTCCCTTCAGTGCCGTCGATCCGACCCAACTGATCCGGGCCGGTCTCGAGAACGACCTCGCAAGCCAGCTCAAGCTTGGCAACGAGGTCTTCACCGATGCGCTCCACGTCCGTGGCAGCTCGCGTCTCTACGTCGCGACGACACCGGTCGGCACGCACGGCCTCTCAGCCCTCGCCGCTGACGGCGTCACGCAGATCGTGGTCCCCCAAGACAACCTCGAGTCGCTCACTAGCGACGGACCAGCAGCGGTGCAATGGCCTTACACGCTTTCGGCACCGTTTCACATTGCAGGGTCCACTGTTAAGGGCTTGCAAGCCGACGCGGGCTTGGCGGCACATCTGAGTGGATCCGCGAGCTCGGCGTTGCGAGCCCAACAATTGCTCGCTGACCTGGCAGAGCTCTACTTCGACTCGCCGGAGTATCCGCAACTGAGAGGCGTGGCTCTTGTCGCTTCTGAATCCTGGGCACCAGCACCTGGATTCCTCAATGCGACGTTGCGGGGACTCCAGTCAAGCCCCATCGTCGCAACCGTGCCGATCGGTCAGCTCTTCCAGACGGTCCCACGGGGAACCTGCCAAGAGCCGCCCAGCGTCGCAAGCGGTTGCTCGGCCGCCGTCCGCTCGATCGTGAGCCCGCCGCCGAGTGCCGGTGGGCCGATCACCAGCGCCCAAGTGCAGGCGGCGCGCATTCAGGTCGCGGAGCTGTCCTCGATAATTCCGAATGACAACACGATGACCAACAACCTCAATGACGCGATCCTGTTGGCTGAAACCGCGGGGCTCGATCCCGGCACCCGCCAGGCGTACCTTTCTGCGTCACTCGCCACGATGCGCAAGCTCGACTCGAAGCTCAGCCTGCCGGCGGGCCGGACTGTGACGGTGACCTCATCACCCGCCAGGTTCCCGATCGCCATCGCCTCGGGCTCGAGGACGCCGCTGCATGCCATCTTGGTGATCTCGGGCGCGAATCTGACCTCGTCGATCAACGCCCAGGTCGTACTGAAGCGTGGCACGACCAGCTTCATCGTCCGCTTGAGGACACGCACGTCAGGCGATTCTCGCCTTCTGCTGCAACTTCTCTCGCCAACTGGTCGTCTCGAGCTGGCACGCGCCGAACTCACCATCCGATCCACGGCGATCTCGGGTGTCGCGATCGCGCTGACCGTCGGTGCAGCGGCCTTCCTCCTGTTCTGGTGGTTCCGGTCCGCGTCGCGTCGTCGGCGGCGATACGCCTCCAGACATGGTCGAAGCCAGCCGGACGAACCGACATCGGGTACCGTTCCGGAACCGGCCTCGTGAGGAGCAGGCGGCGGCATTCCCGCGGCCGCGGCGATCATCGGACGATCTACCGGGGACGCCTGCCTCGTACCCTGCCCGGGATACCTGCACCTGCAGGGCTCACAAGGTCCCGGGACACCGCGCCAGGTACCACCAGTCCCGTCGCGCGACCAATGCCGAGGGGCAACGCTCGTAGCGTGCGGTCGCGCCCAGGCCTGGGCACGGCGACTGCCTATGTTGCAGCTGGCACGCTCATCTCGCGAATCACCGGACTCCTGCGCATTCTCGTCGCGATCTACGCACTGGGCTACTCGACTCTTTCCGACTCGTTCAACCTCGCCAACAACACGCCGAACATCGTGCACGATCTCGTGCTCGGCGGGATCCTCACAGCCACCTTCGTCCCGGTGTTCGTCTCTCGCCTCGCGACGCGCTCCGAGCAAGAAGCCGTCGAGTCGATCTCCGCCGTGCTGACCCTGGCGGCCTGTGTGCTTCTCGCCGCAACCGTTGCGTTCTTCCTCGCCGCTCCTTTGATCATCGACTTGTACACCGTCGGCAGTCACGGGCCCGGGATCGTCGCCGAGCGTCAAGTCGCCACCTCGCTCCTTCGGCTCTTCGCGCCCCAGCTGCTCGCGTACGGCGCTATCAGCCTAATCACCGCGGTGTTGAACACCGCTCGGCGCTTCTCCGCGCCAGCCTTCGCCCCGATCCTCAACAACGTCGTCGCCATCGGCATCCTCATGGCCTTCGCCGCCACCGCCCATACTCACAGCCTTGCCGCGGTCCAGCACGACCATCGGCTGCTCCTGCTGCTCGGCGTCGGTACGACGATGGGCGTCGTCGTCCAAGCTGCGGCACTAGTTCCAAGCTTGTTGCACTGCGGCCTGCGAGTACGTCCACGGTGGCGACCAAGTGACCCCGCTGTGCGCGAGATCGTCAATCTCTCGAGCTGGACCTTTGGGTTCGTCATCGCCAATCAGGCGGCGGTCTTTGTGGTGTCGGCAATCGCGGTGAGAATCGGTGCGGCCACCCTCACCGCTTACACGTACGCGTCAATCTTCTTCCAGCTGCCTTTTGGCATCGTCGCGGTCTCGGTCATGACCACGATCGCGCCCGTGCTTGCGTCGCGCTTCACCAGAGGTGACACCGCCGGCTTCGCCGAGCAGTTCGGGCTCGGGCTTCGTCGCACGCTGGCGGGCGTGATCCCAGCCGTCGTCGGCTATCTGCTTCTGGCCCGGCCTGCCATCTCGCTCATCTCCTTGGGGGCCGGGAGCGCGCATCACTCGAGCGGGGCACACCTCACGGCAACGATGCTCGAGCTCCTTGCGTTGGGCTTGCCTGGGTACTGTATATATTTGCTCGCGATCCTGGCCTTCCAGGCCATGCGCGACACGCGCACTCCCTTTTTCCTCTACCTGTTGGAGAACGGGCTCAACATCTTGCTCGCGTTCGGATTCCGCAGCACGCTCGGGGCAAAGGGGCTGGCCCTGTCGCTCGCCATCGCCTACACGGTCGCTGCGTCAGCAGCGCTGATCGTCCTGCGGACCCGTGTAGGCGGCCTCGGCGGCTTCAGCGTGGCCCGTTACGTGTCGCGCACGGTGATCTGCTCACTTGTCATGGCCTTCGTCGTAGCCCTGGTTCTCGCAGGAGTCGGATCGAACCAGGGCCTCGGCCTGTTGGTACGCGTGATTGCAGGCGTCTTCGCAGGCGTCGTTGCCTACGCGCTTGCAGCAGGACTCGCCGGGAGTCTTGCCGGCTGGCAGAATTCGACGCGGCGGCATGCGATTGCCGGAAAGGGAACTCATGGCCGGGATAAGAGTCGTTACCGATAGCGCGGCGGATATTCCCACGAGCCTCGCCGCCGAATATGACATCCGGATCGTCCCACTCGACGTCCGGCTGGGTGACTGGGGACCAGACGAGATGAGGTTGATCGAGCCCTCCGAGTTCTGGCGCCGGTGTGCCATGACGAGCGTCCTGCCCGAGACCTCGGCGCCGTCACCCGGCGCGTTCGCTGAGAGCTTCACGCAAGCCGCGGACGACGGGTGCACCAGCGTCGTGTGCCTCACGCTCTCGTCGGGGCTTTCTGCGACCTACCAAGCCGCGTGTGCCGGCGCTGACGAGGTGCGCGGGCGAATCGACGTCCGGGTTGTGGACACTCGTACAGTGACCTTGGGCCAGGCGATGGTCGTGCTGGAGGCGGCAAGGGTCGCCACGGCCACAAACGATCTCGACGCCACCGAGGCGGCTGCCCGGGCGGTTGTCCCGAAGATCCGCGTGTTCGGGGCCCTCGACACCGTGGACAACGTCCGAAAGGGCGGCCGGATCGGGGCGGCGAAGGCTCTCTTGAGTTCGCTCTTGTCGATCAAGCCGATCATCGAGATCCGAGACGGTGTCGCCGAAGCCGAGTCGCGGCAGCGAACACGTGCGGGTTCGCTCGAGTATCTCGTCAACAAGTTGAAGGAGGCCGGTAAATTGGACGGCCTCGCGATAGCACACGCCGCGGCACCGGATCTCGACGTCTTCTTGGAGATGCTCACCGGGATATTCCCCCGAGAAGACATTCTCATCAACTACATCGGTCCGGTCATCGGGACCCACGCCGGGCCCCGATGCATGGGCATCTGCTATCGGCTCGCGGAGACCATGGGCGGCTAACCTACTGGACATGACTTCTGAGCCGGCCCCCCGAGACGACTGGGCTGCACAGCTCACTGAGAAGGTCGGACAGGTGGTCGAGCTCGTTCGTGACCACACCGTGCGGCCAGTGCAGCGGCTTGTCCGCGCGGCCGTCTTCGGAGTGTTGGCCTTCTCTGTCGTGGTCTTTGTCATCGTGGCGGTCATCATTGGTGTCGTTCGCCTTCTCAACAACGAGGTCTTCGACCAACGCGTTTGGGCGAGCTACTTGTTGATCGGCGGAATCTTCGTTGTCGTCGGGACGTTGATCTCCAGGATGCGCCATAGCCGGAGCTAGCCGGCCGGCAAGAAGGGAAGACGGCACAAATGGAGTCGGCCGAGATACGTGACGTGGTGGTCCTCGGCTCGGGGCCCGCGGGCTTGACTGCAGCGATCTACTCGGCGCGCGCCGACCTGCGACCACTGGTCCTCGAAGGCGAGCCGTCGTCCTCGAGCGATCAACCTGGCGGCCAGCTCATGCTGACGACAGATGTCGAGAACTTCCCCGGCTTCGCCCACGGAGTGCTGGGTCCCGAGCTCATGGTGTCGATGCGGGCCCAGGCCGAACGCTTCGGCGCTGAGATCCTGACGGAAAGAGCGTCGAGAGTCGACCTCGCTTCGACGCCGATGGGCATCTGGATCGGTGATCGAGATCTGCCCGAGCCGACACTGAGGGCAAGAACGCTCATCATCGCGACCGGCGCGCGCTCACTCATGCTCGGTCTCGAGAACGAGGCTCGCTTGCTCGGTCATGGAGTTTCGACCTGTGCGACTTGTGATGGGTTCTTCTTCCGGGACAAGCGAATCGTCGTCATAGGTGGCGGCGACTCTGCGCTCGAGGAAGCGCTCTTCCTCACGAAGTTCGGTGATTCGGTGACAGTCGTCCACCGTCGCAAGGAGCTGCGAGCGTCCAAGATCATGCAAGATCGGGCGTTCCGGAATGAGAAGATCACATTTCGCTGGGACTCAACTGTCGTCGACGTGCTCGGCGACGAACGCTTGACCGGATTGCGACTGCGGGACGTCAACACGGGTGAGGAGTCAGAGATCGTCGCCGATGGCGTCTTCGTTGCCATCGGGCATGCTCCGAGCACGGAGTTGTTCGCCGGACAGCTCGAGACCGATGAAGCAGGCTATCTCGTCAGTCGTGAAGGCACGAAGACCAACGTCCCAGGCGTGTTCGCGTGTGGCGACGTCCAGGATCACGTCTATCGGCAGGCCGTCACGGCGGCCGGTTCCGGTTGCATGGCTGCGATCGACGCCGAGCGATATCTGTCGTCGCTCGCGCAAACCTGACCACAAGGAGATTGGAATGAACGACGTCATCACCGTCAGCGACGACACCTTCGACGAGGCGGTTGGCCTTTCGGACATCCCTGTAGTGGTTGACTTCTGGGCTGAATGGTGTGGGCCTTGCAAGATGGTGGCGCCCATTCTCGAGGAAATCGCGAGCGCTCACAGCGGCAAGCTCAAAGTGGCGAAGCTGAACGTCGACGACAATCCCCGGACCGCTCAGCGGTTCCAGGTGATGAGCATCCCGACCTTGCTGCTGTTCAAGAACGGCGAGACACAGGCCCGGATCGTGGGAGCAAGAAGCAAGTCACAGATTCTGTCGGAGTTCGAGCCCCTTCTCTGACAAGCAACGGCAACTGAGGGGCGAAGGGCTCGCGCTACCGGCCCTTGCCTGTCGTCTCCTACGATGTCGGAGATGATCGAAGTGCCGCGGAGCCCGTGCCCATGAGCCGTGCTCGGACGGTATCTACAGGGGAAGATCTCCTGCCACTTCGTGAGGGCGACTCCGGCGAGGCGGTCGCCGACCTGCAGGAGCGGCTCGGGCGGCTCGGATTCGAGCATGGACAGGACGGGTCCGGGGTCTACGGTCCCGGGACCGCAGCGACCGTGCAAGTGTTCCAGTCCCAGCGTGGCCTACGCGTCGACGGTGTCTGCGACTACCAGACGTGGTCGAGCCTCGTCGAAGCGGGCTTTCGCTTGGGCGACCGGCTCCTTTACCGCCGCAGCCCGATGCTGCAGGGAGACGACGTCGCCGAGATGCAGCGCCGGCTGAGCGGGCTAGGGTTCGACCCGGGCGGTGTCGACGGAATCTTCGGCGACAGCACTCATGCCGCTATCGCCGAATTCCAACGAAACGTAGGTCTCGTGACAGATGGGATCTGCGGCCCGCTGACGCTCTCGGAGCTGACCCGTGTTGCGCCTGTCCGGGGAGGTGCAGACCTCGTGACTCCGTTGCGAGAGCAACTCAAGGTCACTGCGGCGCCTGCAATGCTCAGCTGTAAGAAGATCGCCATCGGGGAAGAGGGTGGTTTCGCGACCGGTGTCGCAGCGGTTCGTCGCGTGCTCCTCCTCGCCGGGGCACGTGCGCTCGAGCTGCATGACCCGGACCCGTCGGCGCAGGCCTCAGCGGCAAACACGGCCAAGGTGGACTGTTATGTCGGTCTCCGGCTGGACCCGGGCCATGAGTCAGCCAAGACATACTTCTACCGGGGCTTTCGCTATGAGTCGGCGGCGAGCCGGCACCTCGCCGAGCTGCTCGTGTCGGAAGCGGCGGGCCGGCTCGACCTGCACGACGCCGGAGCACATGGCATGGCTGATGTGATCCTCCGGCGAACAGCCATGCCAGCCGTCGTGCTCGAGCTGGGAGCGCCGAATCAGGTGGCCATGAAGACCTCAGGTCTTGGAGAAGCAGTTCGGGAGTCTCTCGAACGTTGGCTGTCCACGAGCGAAGAGTGATGTGATCCACAACCTCATGCACAGGTTGTGGATCAACTTGGACCAACAGTAGAGGTCAAGAAGGTAACGACAAAGTAAACTTTCGGTGAGACCAACGGAAGAAAAGGGCCTTTGGCCAGGTTAGATAGACATTTCTGCTACTTCAGAGCCGATTGTGATCTGATTCACACCCTGGGGACGACCGCAGTCCTACCGACATCCTCCGAGGGCGGGCGGCGACCTCAAGTAGAGGTCCCTCCGACGATGACCCGGTAGATCCGCTCGAGGTCGTCCAATGTGGCGAACTCGATTACAAGCTTGCCTCGTTTCCCGCCCATGTCGACCTTGACCCGCGTATTGAGGCGGTCTTCCAAGAGCTCTTCGAGATCGTGCACCCCTGGTGGCCGAAGCGAACGCACGAACTTCGGCGCGGGGGTCTCGGGCCGAGCAGTGTGATCTCCAGGGGGTACGCCGACCCCGTTCCCGGCATCATCGAGAGTTTCTTCGAAGCCGGCCCCTTCAGCCTGCGTTTCTCGGATCTCGCTGCGGACGAGCTCCTCCAGCGAACGAACAGAAAGGCCGCGGTGGATCGCCTCGTTGGCAAGTCGCTCCTGCAGGATTCGATCCGGCGTGCCAAGCAACGAACGTGCATGGCCGGCGCTGAGCTGACCATCACGCACGTACCGCTGGACTGTCGGAGGGAGCTGGAAGAGCCGCAATGCGTTAGTGATCCCGGCCCTGGAGCGGCCCACCTTGCGAGCCACTTCCTCATGCGTCAGGTTGAATTCCTCGATCAACTGTTGATACGCGCCGGCTTCGTCGAGAGGGTTGAGGTCCTCGCGGTGCAGATTCTCCACCAGAGCCTCTTCAAGGCTCATCGCATCGTCGGCCTGATGGACCAGCGCAGGTATCGACTGGAGTCCTGCGCGTCGCGCCGCGCGGAAGCGACGCTCTCCTGCGATCAGCTCGTATTCATCCGGCCCGACTTCTCGTACGAGCACAGGTTGAAGAATGCCAACCGCCTTGATCGAGTCGACGAGTGCGGACAGACCCTGCTCCCCAAACTGGTTACGAGGCTGGAACGGGTTCGGACGAATACGGGAAAGCGGCACTTCACGGAGCATGGAACCGGTAGCAGTACCCGGTGACGGCGGGATGAGCGCCCCCAGTCCTTTGCCCAGACCGCTACGCCTGACCACCACTGACCTCCTTCGCGAGCTCGCGATAGGCAATGGCACCTCTTGACGAGGGCGAATGGATCGTGATCGGCTCGCCGAACGACGGCGACTCCGAGATCCGGACCGTCCGAGGAATCACGTTCTTGCAGACCGCATCACCGAAATGGGTGCGAACCTCCGCGACGACGTGATCAGCCAGTCTCGTCCGCGAGTCGTACATCGTCAACACCATGGCCGAGACCTCTAGCTCGGGGTTCAGGTTGCATCTTACGAGCTCGACGTTCCTGAGCAGCTGACCAACGCCCTCCAGGGCGTAGTACTCGCACTGAATTGGCACGAGCACCTCGCTCGCCGCAGCAAGCGCATTGACCGTGATGAGCCCCAAGGAGGGCGGGCAATCGATCAGGATATAGCCGAAGTCCTCCCGGATAGGGGCGAGCACTCGCTTCAGTCGAAGCTCTCTGCTGAACGCCGAGACCAGCTCGATCTCCGCTCCGGCTAGATCGATGGTTGCCGGCGCCAGGAACAGGTTCTTGATGTTCGTCGGCTCGACACAGTCTTCGAGTGCGACATCGTGAAGAAGGACGTCATACATCGAGAAATCAAAGTTCCGAGCCTCGATCCCAAGCCCGGTCGTGGCGTTGCCCTGCGGGTCAAGATCGACGATCAGTACCCGGTAGCCAAGATCGGCGAGGGCAGCACCAAGGTTCACGGTGGTCGTCGTCTTGCCGACGCCTCCCTTCTGATTGGCCACTGCGATCACTCTCGGTAGCGTTCGCACAGGTTGCTCCGTGGGCTGCTTCCGTACGACCTGTGCCCGACCGGTCGGTTCTGAAACCTCGGATCCCACACTCGTGTCGGCCGTCGGATTCCCGAGCTCGACCGCCTCTTTCCGGCCTTGATCCTCTTGGTCGTTCATCGCACCTTCGGTTCGAGGAAATCTGTTCCACGTGAAACATCTGCGAGCCGAACGACTGGAGGACCGTCGTGCTGGGCGGGCAGGGTGGGCTCAACGGGAGCATAACGCGCGAGCCTCGACACGACTTGATGACCGTGGGCAGAGTCGCGGTTTGACACCATGACCCAACTACGGTCCGCCGAGCAGCTGCTCGAGCCGGGCAGCGACCGAACGATAACAAGAGACAGGGATCAAGTGCACACCTTGGAAGGTCTTGAGGTTCTGGATCGCCAGCACCAGATCGCAAGCGGCCTCGATTCCCGCCTTCGGATCCCGATCCACCTGCTCGACGAGCTGACTGGGAATATCTATGTCAGGAATCGTCCTGGCCAAGTTGCGTGCCATTGCGGAACTGGCCAAGACAATGACGCCCGCATACACGGCCATCTGTGGTTGCACTCGTTCGCTCCAGCGCAACAACGCTTCGAGCGAGAAGCCGACCTGCACGAACAGAAAGTCGGCTTCCCGCTTCCAATCAGGCAGGTCGCCGAAGCCGGCGACCGCGCCCAGGCGCAACCTCCTGGCCCCCGAGAATCCCGCAGTGCCTTCGAACACCCGGGCCTCGGTCAGCATCGTCCGGACGGTGAGCCCGCTGGTGCGGCCGCCCACTCGCGGTTCGTCGCCGCGGACTAGGAGGAACTGATCCACTCCGTAAGCTGCGGCTGTCAGCAAGTCCCGCTGGAACCCGAGCAGGTTGCGATCTCTCGCATTCAAGCAGGCGATAGAGCGGCCGCCCATTGCCTCGACTTCATGTGCGACCGCGACACTCGAGACCGTTGCTCGACCGATGTGGTTATCCGGGATGAGAAACGACCCGGCAATCGAGCTCAGGACTCCGATCTGGTGCCTGACGTGCTTGAGGTCCGGCCGAGTAGGGGGCTCGATCTCGCAAACAAGCTCGAAGCCTGGCGTTGCCATCGGGCCTACATTATCGAGGCGTGAACTTCGACGGTGGCAGTCAAGGAAAGAGCGGTCGCTTCGCTGGGATTCCCGGCCGGCGAGGGTAACGTTCCGGACAGGGACATACCTGGCGGAGCACGGCGAACCCGAACGTCTCCCGTAGTCCGAGTTCCGGTGCCAGTCCGAGCTTCGCACACCCCTCCACTGGCCACCGATCCGCTGTCGAGCTCATCTCCTTCATGCCGACAGCGGCGCGGAAATCCTCGGCGGGGGGTTCGGACACCACCAGTCTGCCCCCGACCCGGAGGAGCGGTGCCGCGCACTCGGCTGTCACCGCGGGAGGACCGAAGCTTCTCGCCACAACCGCCGCGAAGCCTCCCCGGTAGTTCTCGTCTCGCCCGAGCTGTTCAGCCCGAACATTGACGACTTCCACTCGCGCCGAAAGCTGAAGTTCCTCGACGGCCCATCGCAGGAAGTCGGCAGAACGCCGCGCCGAGTCGACCAGGACGAGACGAAGCTCCTGATCTTCGACAGCGAGCACGAGGCCGGGCAGCCCGCCACCAGATCCGAGTTCGAGAACTGGGCCGTTCACGGCCTCAAGGGAAAGAGCTCGCAGGAACCCCTCCGAATGTGCCCTTTGCGCCGCGAAAGGCAGCTTGCCGATCAGTGACCGCCGTCGCGCCTCGGTAAGTACCCCCTCAAGGCGATCGTGAACTCCCGGCCTCGTCATGTGTCAGATCTTGCACTGGCCGAGAACCGGGTGCAGGCGCGCCGTTCGTGCCGTTCAGCCCAGATCCGCAGACTCGGAAGATCGGTCGCCATCCTCCTCCGCCGAGATGACGGAAGATTCCTGGGCTGAGGGTGCCGAGGCCGGACGGATGATGACGTAGCGGCGCGGCTCCACCCCCTCAGAGCCAGTCTCCAATCCCTCAAGGTCGTTGACCGTGTCGTGAACTACCTTCCGGTCTGATGGCGACATCGGCTCGAGTGCCTCGGAGACGCCGGTCCGTAGCACATCAGCAGCGGCTTCTCGCACGAACTGGCGCAACGCTGCAGCCCGGCGCTCACGGTAGCCGCCGACGTCTACGACAATCCTGCTCGTGTGCTCCTCGGTGTGCCTTTGGACGACCGTCCTGGTCAGCTCTTGCAAAGCCTCAACCGTCGCACCCTTCGGGCCGACCAAGAGCCCGAGGTTGTCCCCGTCCACGCTGATGTAGATGCCGTCATCCTCAGTCCGACGCGCACTCGTTGTGGCGTCGATCCCGAACCGGGCGACGACCTCCCTGACGAAGTCAGTTGCGAGCTCCTGCTGGGTCTCAATGCTCATCTGCGCCTCCTTAGACGATCCAGGGTCACGACCGGCCTTACTCGAAACTTCCACGGGGATTCCCTCTGAGCTGCTCGCCAGTCGTCCCCGGCCTCCGCGTCTTTGCGAGCGCGAACGTTGTCGAGCACCTGCTGTCGAAGCGCCACCGACGTCAGCATTCGCACCTTCCGCATCTTCTTGCTCGGGCCGGGTACGTGGTGTTCGCGAGCGATTCTGGCCGGACCCTTGATCCTGGCGGGTCCGGCCTTGA
The DNA here is from genome assembly GCA_003139355.1 of Acidimicrobiaceae bacterium. Classification (GTDB taxonomy): domain Bacteria; phylum Actinomycetota; class Acidimicrobiia; order Acidimicrobiales; family Bog-793; genus Fen-455. The sequence continues at coordinate 14,910 of PLIM01000079.1, forward strand.
GTCGTTCCAGGAACAGAACCCGAAGTGGCCCTGCCGCGGTCCTCATCGCTCTCGGCTCTCTCAGCCGACTTGCGGGCCGGGCTCTCGGAACGGCCAGCTTGTCGGCGACGCCCGCGCTCGCCACCAACCGTGGCGGCCTGCGGCCGGCGTGACGGTCGTTTCGCCCTGGGCTGAACCGGGCGCACCCGTGCTCTGATCCTCGCACCAGTTCTCCGAAAGCCGAACATCCCCGATTTCGGCTCTTCCACGACGACGATCTCCGCGTCCGTCTCGGCGACACCTAGCTGGTCAAGCGCCGCCTCGACAGCTTCCTGCACTGTTCTACCGGTCATTTCGACCCATTCCACGGGCTATCGGCCCCTTCGCGGTCGCTTGTCCCTCGAACGAGGCTGTGACTTCGTCCCACCGCCTGAGCGGGCAGAACCGGATGCTCGCTGTTGATTCGGCTTCTTCGCGGCGGACCCACTTCTCGAGCCGTTCTGGTTCATCGGCGGCTTCGAGCCATTCGCCGTGCCGCGCTTGGCTCCGCTCGTCCCGACGGACCTTGGCCTCGGAGCGGACCTCTGCGTTTCCTCGATCGCCGGTCGGGACGAGCTGGCACCTCCGGCCGCGTCGCGCATCCGGGCGAGGAAGCCTCCACCGCTTGCGGCGTCCCGAGGTCCGCCACCGGTCCTGCGAGGACCCCCGGTGTCGCCTGCGCCCACGCTCGGAACGAGTGTGTCCGCGTGCTTGCGTTTGGTGAGCTCCTCGATGGCGCGAACGATCGTCGGATCATGCTTGTACATCCATTCTTGCTGCGCGACACGGAACAAGCTCGAGACGATGAAGTAGACACCGACACCCGCAGGGAGCGCGATGTAGATCACAAGGAAGATGAGCGGCATGTACTTCTGCATCTGCTGCATCTGTTGGTTCGCCGCAGCAGCAGCGGGGTTACGCGTCGTGACCTGCCAGATTGACACGTACTGGAGCCCCACTGCTATCAGCACCAGCAGCGCGTAGGGGATGACATCCACGACATGCGGCTGGTGAGTACGAACCGAGTCCGCGAGGTTTATGCCGAGGGCGTGCATCTCGCCGTTGGCCTTGAAGAGGTCGCGGTACATCCGGCTCGTGTGCGGGATGTTCTGCGGTGTCGCCACGACGCGCAGCTTGCCGTGGACGTAGATCTCCTGTCCCTTGGCGTTTAGCACGTCCGCCGTCTTCGCGAGGCCCCGGACGACATCGTAGAGAACGATCAGGATCGGGAACTGGAGGAACATCGGCAGGCAGCCACCGGTCGGGTTCACTCCGTTCTCGCGATAAAGCGCCATCACCTCCTCGTTCATCTTCTGACGAAGCTCCTGGCGCTCTGCCGCGGGCATCCCCGGCTTTGCCTTGTAACGCGTCTGGATCTTCTTCATCTCCGGCGCCAGAAGCTGCATCCGCATCATGGAGCGGGCGCTGGCTCGCGTCAGGGGGAAGACGACGATCATCACCACGACGGTCAGCAGAGCGATCGCTACCGCGTAATTGGGGACCAGGCCGTAGAAGAACGCGAGAACGTAGCCGATGAGGACAAAGATCGGGTGCAGGGCCGTCCCGACGATGGAAGTGCCTGCTTTCGCCGTATGTGTGGCAGCAAAGAGCATGTCGGGCCTCAGCTCGGAACCGGATCGTAGCCCCGGCTGCCGAACGGGCGGCACCGGGTGACACGCTTGATCGCCAACCAGGTTCCCCGTACCGAGCCGTGCAGCTCGACAGCCTCTATGGCATAAGCCGAGCAGGAGGGAACATGACGGCAGGGTGACGGCCGACCCGCGCGCAATGCCTGGTAGGCCCGCAAGCACAGGAGCAGTGCCTTGGCGGACGCGGTCGGGCCAGACCTGACATTGGTCATCGAGCGCCCACCTGGCTCGCCCGTTGCATTGCTTCGATCACTCTTGCCCTCAGCTCCTGGAACGGAAGGTCGCGAACCTCATGGTCAATGCCCACGAGGTATGTCCCCGCAGGAATTGACGCCGTGACCTCAACCACGACTGCGCGCAACCGACGACGACAGCGATTGCGCTCGACTGCGGTTCCCACCTTACGGGGTACCGCGAATGCGACTCGCCGCGTTCGGTCAGTCTTCTGTGATGGTAGGAACTGTACCCTTACCGGACCCGACCGGACCCGTCGCTTCGAGCGACGCAGCTCGGCGAATGCCCTCCGGCCACGAACCGGACGCGGGCGCGGCACGCAAGGCTCTGCGGCAAGAACTGGCGACCCAGTGCCCATTGTCGTCGGGACTCGAACCGGTGCCGCAGGGTCATTCAAGCCGACAACCGGACACGTCCGCGGCGGCGGCGCGCCTTGATGACCGCGCGGCCCGCGCGCGTGGACATCCGATGGCGAAAGCCGTGTCTTCTCGCCCTCTTGCGGGTGTTTGGTTGGAACGTCTGCTTCATCTCAGCCTCATTTCGTCGTTCCGGTGCCGCGCAGCCGGGAGTGTCTCCAGACACGGCGATGGGCCAGTGAAGCACGTGTAGTCGCTCCGCCGACATGGGCACTGCAACTGGCGCGCGAAAACACAAGTCCACCAGACGGCAGGGACCGGCCCAGGCAATTTAGCGCACGATCCGCCTCGAGGCCAAGCAACAGCCCTCCGGCAGGCAACGCACTGGCGTTGTACGATTCGGGCACACCCTGCGTGCTCGCCCCGCCGTCCACACCTGTGGATGCTGGTGTGGAGAACTTCTCGACCGGAGGGCCTCGAGCTGGTGACAGAAGCACAACAACTGTGGAATGACTGTTCGGACTCCCTGCGTTCCCAGGTGTCCGAGGCAACCTGGCGCGCGTGGTTCTCCGCGATCCGACCAGTGGCGGTCGCGAACGGAACCCTGGTACTCGCTGTACCAAGTGGTGTGGTCCGCGACCGTCTCGAAGGCCGCTTTCATGGCCTCGTTCATGATGCCCTTCTCGACAGCTCGGGCAAGGAAGTCCAATTCCGTTTCGACGTGCAGATCGACGACCCAGGGCCAGAAGAGTTCGTGCTACGTAAGGATGAAGCTCCGCACAACCTAGTCGAGCCGGCACCATCCAGTCCTGTGGCACACAACGGACAAGCTGTTCCAGCGAGAGCCAGACACGCGTCAGCTGCTGATGACGTTCCGCTCAACCCGAAGTACACCTTCGACACCTTTGTCACTGGGCCCTCTAATCGTTTCGCGCATGCCGCCGCGCTGTCGGTGGCCGAAGCACCTGCTCGCTCGTACAACCCTTTGTTCGTGTATGGTGCCGCGGGTTTGGGCAAGACACACCTACTGCAGGCGGTGGGCAACTACGTACGCGAGAACTTTGTGAGGATGAGGGTCCGTTACGTGTCGACTGAGACGTTCATGAACGAATTCGTGGAAACTCTTCGCGCAAAGGACGACATGGGGGCCTTCCGTAGACGATACCGCGAATGCGACTTGCTGCTCATCGACGACGTCCAGTTCATGGACAAGAAGGAGTCACTGCAGGAGGAACTTTTCCACACGTTCAACTCCTTGTACGGCTCTTCCAAGCAGATCGTCCTCACGTCTGATCGCGCGCCACGCGCGATCGCGACTTTGGAAGATCGGCTCCGCAGCAGGCTGTTGTCAGGCCTCACCACCGATATCCAACCACCTGAACTTGAGACGCGAATCGCAATCTTGCGTACCAAAGCCGAGCATGAGCACGCCGTCGTCGGTGACGACGTGCTCGACTTCATTGCCACCAAGGTCAAAGAGAACATTCGAGAGCTCGAAGGCGCGCTCATCCGAGTGACGGCCTACGCCAGTTTGAACCGCCAACTGCTCACGCGTGAGCTCGCCGAGTCTGTCCTGGCGGATTTCGTCGGCTCCAGCCAGCCCCGCCAGATCACTGCCCGGCAGATCATTGAGATCAGTGCCCGCCATTTCGGTTTCAGCATCGAGGAGCTCATCGGCCCCAGCCGGCGGCGTCCGCTTGTCATCGCCCGCCAGATCGCGATGTACCTGTTCCGAGAGCTCACTGATTTCAGCTATCCGGCCATCGGACGGGAATTCAGCGACCGGGACCACACCACGGTGATCCACGCCGTCGAGAAGATCTCTGGACTCATGAAAGAGCGTCGGCAAGTGTACGACCAGGTCACCGAACTCAGCGTTCAAATCAAGAACGGTTTATGACCTGTGGATAACGTCTTCGTAACAGTGGATTACCTGCCTGTTCCTCCCCAGCTGTCAGCTGGCGCAGACGACAGCCTGTGCGATCTGAGGATAACCCTCCTGAGGCTAGGACCATCCCGAGCAGGACAATGCCTGCACTATCCACAATCCCCAGCCTCTACTACTCCTATTGTCTTTTATCCTAATTTGAAAGGAGTAGAGCCCTCGTGAAGTTTCGTGCGGATCGTGACACACTTCTCGAGACCCTCATCACCGCGTCGAGGGCCACGAGTGCTCGTTCTGGACCCAGTTTCGGCATCGTCGGCCTACGGCTCCTGTTACATGGGCAACGGTTGGATGTGTGCGGTTCGGACCCAGATCTCGTCATAGAGGCTCGTTGCGAGGTCCTGGGCGATACGGATGGATCGGTGCTCGTGCCATCACGTCTGGCAGTTGACATCGTCCGGTCCTTTGAGCCGGGGGCGGTGACCGTGGTGGCCGGCGACGAGGAGGTGCAATTCTCCTCGGGAAGGGCCGAATTCCTGGTGAGAGTCGCCATCGGTGCGGAAATCACACGGCTCGGGGTACCAGAGCAAGAGGGGATCGAGATCCCCGGAACTGTGTTTGCCGACGGGCTGCGACAAGTTGTTCGCGCGGCGTTGGTCGACGACTCACGGGCACCACAGCTCACCGGTGTGCTCATGGTCGCGACAGAAGGGGGCCTGAGGCTTATTGCCACGGACTCCTATCGTCTCGCATTCCGCGATTTTGCGGGCATGACGGCCATGGAACCTGGTCGTCATGTTCTTGTCCCTGCGAGGGCGCTCGCGGAGGTTCAGCGACTGGCCACAAGTGCGAGAATAGATACAGACCGGACGATCGTGTTCCGTTACAGCGATCTTGATGCGGTTTTCGATCTCACCGACGTTCGCATTACCACGCGACTTCTCCGCGGTCAATTCCCAGAAGTTGAACGACTGATTCCCGCGTCTTACGCGTATCATTTGCATGTTGCACGGGACGACATGGAGGCGGCGTTGCGTAGGGTCCGGCTCGTCGTGAGAGACACGAAAGATGCCACGACGCCGGTACGGCTTGCCCTGCATGCAGGTGGCGTCGAGCTCACTGTGCTCACGCCCGAGAGCGGCCGAGCCGAGGAGAGTGTCGAAGGGGAATTCGAGGGTGACGATCTCATCGTGGCTTTCAATCCGAGTTACTTGTTGGACGGCGTGGACGCAGTTCGATCCGACACTCTGATCTTGGAGGTAAACGATCCGGGCAAACCGGCTCTCGTGCGAGGCGAGGGTGAGGACGAGTATCGTTATCTGCTCATGCCAGTGAAGGTGTCCTGAGCCGAGCTGGGACTCCGTATGGATGAGACGGTGATCGTACGGCTCGAGTTGCATGACTTCCGCAACTTTGATGTCGTCGAGTTTTGCCCGTCACCGGAGGGATTGACCGTTATACAGGGCGAGAACGGCGCTGGGAAGTCGAGCCTGCTCGAGGCCATCGTGTACACCTCGACGCTTCAGTCCTTTCGAGGAGCACCTCGTGAGGCGATCGTGCGGCAAGGTGCAGCTGAGGCCAACGTCCGGTGTGACGTCCTGGCAGGCAGGCGGAGGGTAGAGATTGAGATAGAGGTGTTGCCCGGTCGACGTGACCGCGCTTGGCACAACGCACAGAGGGTGCCCGGCATACGCGGCCTTCTAGAAGTCCTCCGAACGACCCTGTTCACTCCGGACGATCTCGTGCTTGTGAAGGGTGCGCCGAGCGGACGTCGCGACTTTGTGGACGACGTGCTGGTCAAGTCACATCCACGACTCGGTGCCGATCGCGCGGGGCTGGACCGCGTGCTCCGGCACCGTAACGCGCTGCTACGCCAGCTCGGTGGCCGTCTCGATTCAGAAGCTGCCGCGACGCTCGACATCTGGGACGATCGACTGGCTCAGCTCGGGGAGCGTCTGGCTTGCTCGCGTGCCGAGCTGGTGGAGGAATTGTCGCCGTACGCAGGCGAAGCCTTTTCGATCCTCGCCGCCGAAGCCGGCAGCTTCAAGATGCGNNGCGTTATGTCCGTTCCTGGGATGGATCCTTGAGCGACGCACTCGTGTCAGCGCGCCACGAAGACCTCCGGCGGACGACGACGACTGTTGGTCCACAGCGCGACGAGGTCGAAATCGAGGCCGGCGGACTCGACGCGCGCACGCGCCTGTCACAAGGACGGCAACGATGCGTCGCCCTTTCCCTGCGCCTCGCGAGCCACCGCCTCATGACGACGATCACAGGCTCCGCGCCAGTGCTGCTTCTGGACGACGCCTTTTCCGAGCTGGACGAAGGAACTGCTCGGGCGCTCGTGGGCGAGTTGCCCGGCGGCCAGGCCCTCTTGACCACGGCCGGCGAGTTGCCGCCGGGAGCTGCACCAAAGCTCGTTGTCCGCTTGGTCGGCGGTAGGCTCCAACAGTGAGGCGTCGTTGGACAGAGCCCGTTCGCGTGCACGACAGGGACGACACGGGCCACCTCGAGGAACAGGATCCAGGTGCGGGTCCGGCCATGCCCATTGGTACCGCCCTTGACCGGTTGTTGCGTCAGCGCGGCATGGAGGATGCCCTTGTGCTCGGGCGCGTCGCCAGCTGCTGGGAGGACGTCGTCGGTCCCGAAGTTGCGCGTCAAGTGCACCCGCAACTCGTTCGCGACGGCGAACTTCTCGTGTCGGTCGACCACCCTGCTTGGGCGACCGAGCTCGAGCTTGCAGGTTCCACCGTGCTGAGCCGCCTCGCCCAACAGCTCGGAGACATGGCTCCGCAACGCCTCAGCGTCCGTGTGGTACCGGGCTCGCGCAGGTAGACTGTAGGCATCGTCGGGAGTCGTACCCGCCTCCGTCAAGGGTCCATCTCCGGCCTGGCTCGCCCGCCATCGTTGGAAGGTCGCGCCTATGGGCTTGGACTGCGGTAAGGGGGTTGGCACCGACCGACCTGATGACGCGGATTTCAAGAAGGAGTACGACAACGTGGTTCCAAAGCCGGTGACGCCCGCTTCGTACGAGGCGGAGGACATCACTGTGCTCGAGGGTTTGGAGCCTGTCCGACTGCGGCCAGGCATGTTCATCGGCTCAACAGGGCCCACCGGCCTCCACCACTTGGTCTGGGAAGTCGTCGACAATGCTGTCGACGAGGCGATGGCCGGGTACTGCACCCGCATCGAGGTGACGTTGCTCGCCAACGGCGGCTGCCGCGTGAGCGACAACGGGCGTGGCATCCCTGTAGAACCCATTCCGGGCTACCCGGACAAGACTGCGGCGGAGGTCGTGCTCACGGTCCTGCATGCCGGTGGCAAGTTTGGTGGCTCGAGCTACAAGGTCTCAGGCGGTCTTCACGGCGTCGGGGTGTCGGTCGTGAACGCCTTGTCAACGCGCCTCGTGCTCGAGATCGATCGGGGTGGCAACCGGCATCGAATGGAATTCCTCGACGGAGGCACGACGGAAGGCCCACTCAAAGTTGTCGGACCCTCACCAAGAGGCCGGACAGGGACGTTGGTCACTTTCTGGCCGGATCCCACGATCTTCGAAGAGACAGAGTTCAGGGCCCAAACCGTGCTCGAACGGTTGCAAGTCATGGCCTTTCTCAACCGGGGCCTCGAGATCCGGTTCAAAGATGAGCGCCCGGCTCACCAGGCCGAGGAGACCTATCGCTATACAGGCGGGATCGTCGACTACGTGAAGCACCTCAACACTTCCAAGGAGTCTCTGTTCCGGAAGGTGGCGGCCTTCCTCCAGGCGGAGACCGACCAAGAGGTCGAGGTCGCTTTGCAGTGGAACACCGGCTACTACGAGAGCATCTACTCGTACGCGAACGGCATCGCGACCGGTGAAGGCGGCATGCACGAAGAGGGCTTCAAGAAAGGCCTCACCAACGTCGTCAACAAGTACGCGCGGCAGCGCAACCTCGTGAAGGAGTCCGGCGACAACCTCACGGGCGAGGACATACGTGAAGGACTCACGGCGATCGTGTCAGTGAGGATGGCTAATCCTCAGTTTGAAGGCCAAACCAAGGCCAAGCTGGGCAATGTGTCCATCCGGTCGCTCGTCGAGAAGGCCACGAACGAGAAGCTCGCCGAATGGCTGGAGGAGAACCCGAAAGAAGCGGGCCAAATCGTGCAGAAAGCGTTGCTCGCTCAGCGCTCTCGCGTGGCTGCGCGTCAAGCGCGGGACCTCACCCGGCGTAAGAACGCCTTGGACGGTGCGGGTCTTCCGGGCAAGCTCGTCGATTGTTCATCACGGGACCCACGCGAGTCGGAACTGTTCATAGTCGAGGGTCTTTCAGCGCTCGGTACTGCGCAGGACGCGCGGAACCCCCGCACCCAGGCAATCTTGCCCATCAGGGGCAAGATACTGAACGTCGAAAAGGCCCGGGCCGACAAGATACTGAAGAACGCAGAGATCCAAGCACTGATTCTGGCAATCGGTGCCGGCGTGGCAGAGGACTTCGACTTTGTCAAGATCCGGTACCACAAGGTGATCCTGCTTGCCGACGCGGACGTCGACGGTTCGCACATACGAACCTTGTTGTTGACGTTCTTCATGCGCCAGATGAAGTCCCTCATCGAGTTGGGCCATGTGTACGTTGCCCAGCCACCGCTGTACTCGACTCTGATCGGCAACGCGAAGGTCTACCTGAAAGACGACATCGAACGGGCACGCTTTGTCGCCGAGCATCCGAATCACACAAAGGAGTTCCAGCGCCTGAAGGGCCTCGGCGAGATGGACTTCACCGAGCTCCGGGACACGACGATCGACCCCGGTCTCCGGTCGCTCCTGCAGGTGACAATGGAGCAAGCGTCGATTGCGGACGACATCTGCTCGATCCTCATGGGCGACGACGTCGACGTGCGCCGCACTTACATCCAGACCCACGCGAAGGACGTTCGTTTCCTGGACATCTGATTCTCGGCGCCACCTGGTCAGTCGCGACCGGCAGGCGTTCCAACATCGAGACGAGTAGGGGAGGCAGTCCAGTTCATGGCACGAGGCAACGGGAGCAATTCGGGCACATCCGGCGTGCACGCACCCGGGCACGACGGCGACGGTACGGTCATTGGCGCGATCGAGCCGATCGAGATCCAAGAGGAGATGGAGCGTTCCTTCCTCGAGTACTCGATGTCGGTCATCGTGTCGAGGGCACTTCCGGACGTGCGTGACGGCCTGAAGCCGGTTCACCGCCGGATCCTCTACGGAATGTCGGACACCGGGCTGCGGCCGGACCGTCCGCACGCCAAGTGCGCCAAGGTAGTGGGCGACGTCATGGGTCGCTTTCATCCCCACGGTGACATGGCGATCTACGACGCCTTGGCACGGATGGCCCAGGATTTCAGCTTGCGGCATCCGCTCATCGACGGCCATGGGAACTTCGGTGCTCCGGGCCCGGAGGCCGGCCCCGCAGCGATGCGCTACACCGAGTGCCGGCTGGCCCCGCTCGCGCTCGCGCTGCTCGACGGTATCGACGAAGGGACCGTCGATTTCATCCCGAATTACGACGGTAACGAAGTTCAACCGGTCGTCTTGCCTGCCCGTTTTCCGAACCTCTTGGTCAACGGCTCCCAGGGCATCGCCGTTGGCATGGCAACCAACATTCCCCCCCACAACCTCGGTGAGATCATCGACGCGACATTGCACCTCCTCGAACACCCGGAGGCGACGCCCGACGAGTTGATGCGTTTTGTCAAGGGTCCCGACTTCCCAACCGGCGCACTGATCCTCGGCCGGGCGGGCATGCTCGATGCGTACAGAACCGGGCGAGGCTCGGTCAAGCTGCGTGCAGTGGCGGAGATCACCGAGTCCCGCTCAGGGGCTGACCAGATCATCGTGACCGAGATCCCGTACCAGAGCTCGGTCGCCGGCATCGAAATGAAGATTGCCGACGCCATCGAGTCCGGCGACCTGACCGGCATCAGCAGCGTGCAGAACGACTCAGCCGGACGAGTCTCACGCCTCGTCATCACCTTGAAGCGGGATGCGAACGCCAACGTCGTGCTAAACAACCTTTACAAGCACACGCCGCTGCAGACGACCTTCGGCGTGCACGTGCTGGCCCTCGTCGACGGCGTGCCGCGCCTTCTCAATCTTGCTCAGGCTCTCACCGCCTACATCGCGCACCAGGTGGAAGTTGTCACGAGGCGGTCGGAATTCCGCCTCCACAAAGCACTGGCGCGGGCACACATCCTCGATGGACTGCTTCGCGCCATTGACATGCTCGACGCGGTGATCGCGAGGATCCGTGCCTCCGAGGACCGCTCCGATGCGCGGGCGAATCTCATGAGCGAGCCATTCTCCTTCAGCGAGGAGCAGGCGAACCACATCTTGGACATGACCCTTGGCCGGCTGACGCGGCTTGGACGCAGCGAGCTGGAGACCGAGATGGCCCAGTTGAAGGAGACGATCCGGGAGCTCGAGGCGATTCTGAGTGACCCAGCTCGGCTTCGTGCGGTGATCTCGACCGAGCTCGAGTCTGTCAAGCAGCAGCACGCAGAGCCACGGCGGACTCGCGTTGTCCACGATCCCGGTGAGCTTTTTGTCGAGGACCTCATTGAGGACGAAGAGCTCGTCGTCACGCTCACTCGAGCGGGCTACATCAAGGCCGTCCAGGCTGACGCCTTCCGTGCTCAAGCACGAGGCGGCCGGGGAGTGCAAGGGACCAAGCTCAAGGAAGAGGACCTGATTGACCAGGTTCTTCACACCACGGCACACTCTCACCTCCTCTTGTTCTCCAATCGTGGAAAGGTCTACCGCCTGAGGGCGCACGAGGTCCCCGTGAAGGAGCGCAACGCTCGGGGAACGCCGATTGTCAACCTTCTGCCGCTCGAGCCGGTGGAAAGCATTCAAGCCATTGTCGAGACGCGGACATTCGATCCCGATGAGTACCTTCTCTTTGCGACCAGGACCGGCCAGGTGAAGAAGACTGCCTTTTCCGAATACGACAAGTCTCGGCGGGAAGGCTTCATCGCCATCAAGCTGAATGAGGGCGACGAGCTCGTGCGTGTTGTCAGGACCGGAGGAGACGACGATCTGCTGATGGTGTCCAAGCATGGTACGGCCATTCGTTTCGCAGAGTCCGAGGTTCGCCCGATGGGCCGCAGCGCGGCCGGGGTGCGGGGGATGAGGTTGCGCGCGGGTGACGAGGTCGTGTCGTGCGATGTGGCTCGTGAAGGAGTGGACCTGCTCATCGTCACCGACGCCGGATATGGCAAGCGTACGAAGCTCGATCATTTCAACGCCCAGACCCGAGGCGGCCAGGGCGTCCGGGGCATCAAGCTCACCCAGCGCCGCGGAGCGGTCGTCTCGGCGCTCATGGCGTCGCTCGAGGACGAGATCATCGTCGTCTCATCGGCTGGGGTCATGATACGCACTTCGGTGCGACAGATCGCAGCTCAAGGCCGCGACGCGACCGGGGTTCGAGTCATGAACCTCGACAACGGCCAGACAGTCGCCGCGGTAACGAAGGTTCCGCAGGAGACAGAGGCCGCCGGTGCTCAGGCGAGGTTGCCCATTGTTTGAACGGTGGCGTCGACCGCCTTAGGGGCGGCCATGCGGTTGGTGTAGCGTGACCGTTTCGTCGGGGGGCTATAGCTCAGCCGGTTAGAGCGCAGCACTGATA
>PLIM01000145.1 GCA_003139355.1 Acidimicrobiaceae bacterium
TCTACGATGCGATCCGCGGCGCCGATTGGGTAGTCGACCTGCGTCAGCGACGGGTGTTCGCGGCCAGGCACCTCCCCGGCTCCTTGAATCTCGAGCTCGGAGTGAACCTGACGACCTACCTCGGCTGGATCGTACCGTGGGAGAGCGAGCTCGTCCTGCTCGCCGACGACCATGCCGAGATTGCCGAGGCGCGCCGGCTGATCGCCCGTATCGGCCGCGACGACCTCTCGGGCTCGGCACTTTGGAGGACCGCGGTCTCAGCGCTCGACGGCACACAGCCCGCCGACGGCAACCGGCTCAACAGTTACCCGGTGGCAAGTTTCTCGGATCTTGCGGAGGCGTGGTCCGGCCGCGCGGCGTCCAGGCCGCAGGTGTTCGACGTCCGGCACCCCCATGAGTGGCAGTCCGGCCACATCGACGGTGCCCGTCACCTGCCGCTTCAAGAGCTCGTCGGGCGCGAACCTGAAGTACCGACGACGGAGCAGGTCTGGGTCCACTGCGGTGCGGGCTTTCGAGCCGCGGCCGCGGCTTCGCTCCTGTCTGGATGGGGCGCGTCGCCAATCTTGATCGACGACCTCTGGGCGAATGCGCTGCAGTCAGGCCTCCCGATCGTCACGCGAGGTGACTCGCACCGCCGCAGCTGCGGATGAGAGGCCCGGCAGGCTGCGAAACGGTGGCCCTGCTCAAGTCAGTCGCGCGACCGCGAGCGCCGTTGCGAACAGCACCGTCGCCCACGCCAAGGCCCGAAGGGCGCCCTCGAGAGGGGCGAGCAGGTATCGCCGATCGATCGCGTGGACCTCGCCGCTGGAAGTCGTGACAGTGCCTTCGACATGCTCGGTCCGGCGGCGCAAGGCCCGGGCCGGCATGCTCAGACGCCGCTGAGCGACCGAGAGCCCGAAGGCCCCCAAGGCCGCCAGCACAGGGGCCAACGCCAGGGTCTTGGTCTGGGCCACGTACGCGGTCAGGACCGGGAAGGCTCCCCAGCCGGCCGCGAATCCGGCGTCGTTGTGCACGACGCCTCCAAAGAGCTCGGCGTTGTAGGCGACCACGATCAGCGGCCCGACCACTATGAACGGCACGAGGACCCACCCGGTCTTCGTCACACCGACGGCGCCGAGAGCAACGGCCGCCGCGAGGCCAATCACGGTCGCAGCAACGAGATACCCCGAGCGCAGCTGCGTACGCAGCGGCCGGCCGTTCAACTCGTCGAGGGCGTGCGCGGCGATCCCGACGGCAAAGAAGAAGGCCAGCAGCGTGGCCAGCAATCGGGTCGTGTTCACGTACGGGGCCAGGCAGGCGCCAACGACGATGTACGACAGGTGCCACGCCGTATACGGCGGGTGCAGGAGGAGCCACCAATCCCGCCAGCCACCGGTCCCCACGGCATAGAAGGCGGGCGCGACGCTGTCGCCAGCGGGCGGGACGCTCGCACGCTCGTCAGTCACTGGCTCGCCGGCCCCACATCACGAGTCCTCCGCCAAGGCTCATCACTCTCATGCCGACATCCTCGAATCCGGCCTGGTGCCAGGCGTCATCGGTCCAGGCAAGGGGATAGTTCCTGTACAGCTCCGAGATGCTCGGCCCCAGGAAACGTCCCACCCGGTACCACTGAGGCCCCCCCGTCACGAGTCCGGCAACCGGCAGCACCAAGCGCGTGTAACCCCACCACCATCCGCGCCAGAAACGGCTGGGAGGCACCATGAACTCGAGACTCGCCACGGAGGCACCCGGCTTGACGACACGAGCCAGCTCGGTCAGCGTCGCCTGAGGGTCGTCCACGTAACGGAACAAGTACGTGAAGGTGAGCGCATCGAACGTAGCATTGGGAAACGGGAGCATCTCGGCTCGGCCGTTCACGAGTTGGACGCGCCTTACCTGGTGGGCCTTCGCCACGTTGCGCTGCCCGATCTTCAGCATGCTCCGGGTCAGGTCGACGCCCACGACATGCGAGCTTGTGCGGTCCGCGAGCTGGAGCGCGACCCCTGCGGTCCCCGACGCCACGTCAAGTACCCGCCTGGGCGAACCCGGCACGATGTGATCGACCATCGCCGCACGCCACCTGGCGTTCTGTCCGAATGACAGCCACTCGGCGAGGCGGTCGTAACGGGCAGGCAGGTCCGCGAACAGGCGCTGTGCGAACCTGTTGCGGTCGCCGACGGTGCGCGGGCTCATCCATCCTCCAACGTGCTCATGGCCCGTACGGTACGCGAAATGGACATGCCGGACGACATCAAGCCGGCGGCGGCGTGATGCGGGCCAGGCTCAGGTGGGCGGCTCCGGCATGATCCGGGCAAGACGGAGGACGAACTGGCGGACGAAGTCGTCGGGCTCGGGCCAGGGGAACCCTGGTGCCGCCGTCTTGAGGCTGACGGTGCCGTGCAACGCAACCCAGATCGCGGTGCTGTCGGCCATGGCGTCGGTGCTCCTCGAGCGGCCGGACGCGATGCATTCTGAGAGCGCTTGCACGAGAAGCGCAAAGCTCTCGGCGCCGAACGCGAGCACAGGAGATCCATCCGGACCGATCTCGAACGGCTCGCAGTAGTCCCTCCAAGAGTCGTCCAGGCCCAGCCGCCGTTCGGAGAACAGCACCCGATAACGGGCCGGCCCTCGTAGACCGAAAGCCACATATCCCTCACAGCCGGCAACCAGGCGCTCGACCGGATCGTCGCCGGCAACGGCACGCGCCTGCAAGATTGCCTGGGTCAGCTCGTCGAAGACGCGCGCGACGACTGCCAGCATGATCGTGGCCCGATCCGGGAAGTGCGCATAGATCGACGGAGCGGCGATCCCGATCTCACGGGCGACCGCGCGAAGTGTCACGGCCTCGTCGGTTCCTTCGCGCTCGATGAGCGCAAGTGCGCCAGAAACGATGTCCTCGGTCAGGCGCGCCCCTTGTCCCCGAGCATTGCGCTGCCGCTTGGGCCGCCCCTCGGAGGGCTGCCGGTCACCTTTGACCTGGATGACCGAGTCGGCTCGAGGATTTCTCACGGTTCTTACTTTACAACCGTTAGCTCATCTGTCTATCCTTACAGTCGTAAGCCCACAGCCGTTAGTCCAGAATGAAGGAGAGGCCGCATGCGCGCCGAGACCAGCGTCACCTCTGCCCCACCGACAGACCCGCAGACAAGCGGTGGCGTGCTGAACGCGCAGTGGCCGGACGGCCACCCGCTACGCAAGCAGATACTGCTCGTGCTCTGCCTGAGCTTGCTCGCCGGCGTCATCGACAACACCGTGCTCAACACCGCGCTCCCGACGCTTGCGCGGGTGTTGCACGCCGGCACGAGCTCGTTGCAGTGGATCGTGGACGCGTACACGCTGTGTTTCGCTGCGTTGCTGATCCCCGCCGGTGCGCTCGCCGACCGCTACGGCCGCCGCCTCTCGCTCATCGGCGGTCTCATCGTATTCGCCTTCGGCAGCCTGGCCGCGGCCTTCGCCCCGAGCGCCGGCGTGCTGATCGCCGATCGGGTCCTGATGGGCTTGGGCGCTGCATTCGTCATGCCTGCAACGCTCTCGATCCTGAATGCCGTCTTCCCTCCGGCTGAGCGGCCGCAGGCGATCGCGGCATGGTCGGCGGTGGCAGGTGTCGGGATCATAATCGGCCCGACGCTCGGTGGCCTCCTCCTCGCGCACTTCTGGTGGGGAAGCGTGTTCCTCGTGAACGTCCCCATCGTCGTGCTCGCCCTCGCCGGTGTGCTCTGGGTCGTGCCCGAGACAGCCGAGCCCGGGCGACGCCCGCTCGACCTCGTGGGCACGGTGCTGGTGGGCGGAGCGCTCGTGGCGATCGTCGACGCCATCATCGAAGCCCCGGCCCGCGGCTGGACCGGGTCCGGGACGCTCGCCGAAGCGACTGCTGGGCTGGTGGCGCTCGCGTTGTTCGTCTCTTGGGAGCTTCGGGCCGAGCTCCCGCTGATCGATCTGCGCATCTTCTCCTCCAGAGCGTTCTCGGTGGCGTCGGGCTCTGTGACCGTGACCTTCTTCGCTCTGTTCGGCAGCCTCTTCGTCTTCACCCAGTACCTCCAACTCGTGCACGGCTACAGCCCGCTATCTGCCGGAGTCCGGGCCCTCCCATTCGCGTTCTCGATGGGGGTGCTCTCGCCGCTTTCAGCCGTATTGGCGAAGCGTCTCGGCAATCGGACGGTCGTCTCGGCGGGACTCGCCCTCATGGGTCTCGGCCTGCTCGACCTCTCGGGCGTACAAGTCGACACGGGCTATCCCGCCTTGGCCCTCGCAGTGGCGATCATGGGAGCGGGCATGGGCCTGGTGATGGCTCCAGCGAGCTCGACGATCATGACGACGGTGCCATCCCACCAAGCGGGCGCGGGGAGCGCAGTCAACGACACGATCCGCGAGGTCGGGGGAACCTTGGGTGTGGCAGTCGTCGGCAGCCTCACCTCTGCGGTCTACCGCAGCCGCCTCGGCGCCAAGCTCGCCGCCCACCACGCGCCCGGCGTCGTTGTGCACGTCGCCACGGGTTCGATCGCCGCTGCCGACGCCGTCGGCAAGAGAATCGGCGGCGCGCGCGGCAGCCAGATCGTGCAACTGGCACATGGGAGCTTCACAACTGCGATGGGTCTCGGCATGCGGGTCGCTGGCGCAGTCGCCATCGCCGCGGCCGTTGCTGCGATCGCCGTCCTCCCCCGGTCGCGCCGAGCTCGTGCCGAGCAGATCCTGCCCGCGGTGCTCGAGCAGGCTGCCGCAAGCTCGACGGCGTGAGTGCCGCCGTACGGCAACCCGCCGGGTCCCGGTGCCGCCGTACGGTCACCCGCCGGGTCCCGGTGCCGCCGTACGGTCACCCGCCGGGTCGCGGTCCCACCGCCCGGACCCGGAGTCGGACAGACTGAGGTGGTGACCGATCCCAGTCCGTCGACGGCCGCCACCGGCTTCCAATCGGTCACAGGGCTTCGTCAGCTCCTCGAGCGAGGCAACACGACGTCGGTGCATCTCGTGGAGACCTTGCTGCGACGCATAGCCGAGACCGACCGCGAAGGCCCCGGACTGCGGGCGGTGCTGGCCATCTGCCCTGATGGCATCGAAACTGCGCACCAGCTGGACGCCGAACGCCGGCAGGGCAAGGTCCGCGGCCCCCTGCATGGCATTCCGGCACTCGTGAAGGACAACATCGACACTGCAGGCAGCGAGGGCACGACGGCGGGCTCGCTCGCGCTCGCCATGACACGGCCCGTGGATGACGCCGTCATCGTGCAGCGAATGCGAGCGGCCGGCGTTGTCGTCATCGCCAAGTCCAACCTCTCGGAATGGGCCAACTTTCGTGGCAAGTGCTCCTCGAGTGGCTGGAGCGCCACCGGCGGTCAGTGCCTCAACCCGCATGCTCTCGACCGGTCGCCAGGGGGCTCGAGCTCAGGGTCGGGTGCTGGTGTGGCTGCCGGGTTCGCCCCTATCGCAATTGGCACCGAGACCGACGGTTCGATCCTCTGTCCAGCCGCGCTCAACGGCGTCGTGGGAATCAAACCGACCGTCGGCTTGACGAGCCGGACCGGAGTCGTCCCAATCTCGTCGAGCCAGGACACCGTCGGGCCCATCGCGCGGAGTGTCGTCGATGCTGCAGCTCTTCTCGGCGTCCTCGCAAGCGGCGCGGCAGGTGCTGACCCACTCGACCCGGCCACGATGGCGCGCCCGGCCGATCTGCCCACTGACTACACCGCGTTTTGCGATCTCAACGGGCTCTCCGGCACCCGAATCGGCGTCCCGCGCCAGCACTACTTCGGCTACAGCGCAAAGGCCGACGCCCTCGTCGAGGCTGCTTTGGAGCTCGCCCGAGATGCAGGGGCTGTGATCATCGATCCCGCCGATGTCGCGACGGCCGAGGACATCTCGCAGAGCGATGACGAGATGACCGTGCTGCTCCACGAGTTCAAAGCAGGCCTCGAGGCCTACCTCGCAACAAGGCCGGCAAGTCAACCTCAACCCCGCACCGTCTCGGAGATCGTCGCGTTCAACGAAGACCACGCAGGCGACGAGCTCGCCTTCTACGGACAGGAACTATTGATCGCCGCCTGCGAGGCTGGTGGTCTCGACAGTCCCGCCTACCTCGAGGCTCGGGCGCGCAATTGGCGAAGGGCACGCCAGGACGGGATCGACGCTGCTCTGCAGAGCGCAGACGTCGACGTGCTCGCCTTTACGACCATGGGCCCGGCCTGGCGCATCGACCACGTCAATGGCGACTCACACACCCGTGCGGGCTACCAGGCCGCGGCGGTCGCGGGCTACCCGGCTGTCAGCCTGCCGGTCGGCAAGGTCAGCGGGCTACCTGTCGGGCTATGCCTGGTCGGCACTGCCTGGAGCGAGCCACTGCTCATACGGATCGCCTTCGCTCTCGAGCAGATACTCGCTCTCGGCGGTGACCTACGGCCAGCGTGGCGTTCGCGAGTCGAGTAATCCACACCTGGCCGGTACCTGCTCGTTCACCCACGGCAGCAAGTTGCGCAAAGGCTTCGACGACGCGCACGCCGCCCGATCGATCACATCCCTTGCGAGGAACCGCTCCCCGGGGCTTCCTGCAGTTGCGCAACGAGCTGGTCCAGGAAGCCGACCTGACCCTTCAGAAGCTTGCGCTTGGCTGTTGTCACCGGCATCCACTCGGCGCGATCAACCTCAGGCCACGACGCCACCTCGCCAGAGCGCGGAGGCCACTCCATCTCGAACTCGTTGCTGACGATGCTCTCGACATCGAGATCGCCTTCGACCGCCCACACGCGGACCAGTTTGCCGCTCGGCTGGCGGAGCTCGCCAAGGTCGATCCTGGGCCCCGTGGGAGGCCCTTGGCCCAATTCCTCGGCGAATTCCCGGTTCGCCGCCTCTTCAGGATCCTGACCGGGCTCGTACTCGCCCTTTGCGATCGACCAGGTGCCGTCGTCCTTGTTGGCCCAGAAGGGGCCGCCGGGATGCACGACGAGCACTTCGAGGGTCCGCCCCTCACCGAAGCGATAAGGCAACAGTCCTGCACTGTGTGCTGGCATCCCCTCAGCCTTCCAGCTCGCGCCCGGGCCCACGAGTCGTGGCATGTGCGACGCGGGCGCGAGTCGATCGTAAAGTACGAACCAGCCCGGCTAGTCCCAGCTAGCCCCCGTAGCTCAGGGGACAGAGCAGCGGTTTCCTAAACCGCGTGTCGCAGGTTCGAGTCCTGCCGGGGGCGCCAGAAGATTTTCACGTTTGACCTTCGTTATCTTCACATTTGGGTGTGTCACTCGCCAACAGCGAGGATGGCGCCGTTCCTTTGAACGCGCGTGGAGGCTGGACAGGCGTACACCGATGGAAGCCTGTGCGGTCCGCTCGAAACACGGTCCAATGATTACGGCGGTGCGTTCGGTGAGGAGGGTCTTAGGCCGCGAGTGAGACCTTGATCAGCACGCGAATGGCCAGTTCGGGCCCAAGTGTGATGACCTCACCGGGCACTTCCCCTGGTAGAAGGCTTACGGACGTTCAGCCGCGGCTCAGTTGTGGTCCCGAGTGCGCGATTCGTGCGCGATGTCGTCGGCGGTCGTAGGTAGTTGTGGCAAGAAGTGCGCCCCAAGAACGTCCGCCGCAGAACGGTCTGCCTGTGCGACTGCTTGTGCATAGAGCGACAGGGTCAAGCATCGACCCGAGTGCCCGAGGGACGCGGACGCCGGAGGTCTCACATGGCCAGCCCTCGCTCGGCCGGTGAGACTCAAAGTACTTGATTTGGTCAAACTATCTGCCGATAGTTTCTGTATGGATGGCCACCGATGAGAGTGGTCTCATCGTGAGCGACTTCGAAGATCCTCCCCTTTCCTGGCAGCACTTGCTCGAGGTGCTACCAGACGGTGTCGCCTACGTCGACGAGCACGGGGTGATCTGCCAGGCGAACGAACGTCTCGAAGCCATGTCCGGCTATGCCCGCGAGGAGCTCGTCGGCCGGGCCATCGGGACGCTGGTGCCGTCCTGGTGCCGGGATGGCCCCGTCACCACTCACGACGAGCTCGACCAGGGCCCGAGCGCGCGGGCGATGACGGGTGGCTCGGGCCTCGAGCTCTTGCGCCGAGACGGCAGCGAGCTCTCAATCGAGACCGCCCTCGCGCCGCTCGTACTCGACGGCAAGCTGTGGACAGTCGTGGCAATACGCGACAACGCCGCCCAGAAGGCAGCGGAGGACCTTCGCAGCGACGTCGAGCTGAACGCCGTCGCGTCCGAGCTTGCTGCCGCCGAGGCGCTCGCGAACAGCGAGCAGCGCTTCCGCCTCGCGTTCGAGAGCAACATGGCCGGCATGGTCTTCGTCGATCTCCAGGACGGGGTCCTCGCAGTCAACGACGCCTTCTGTCAGATGCTCGGACATAGCAGGGCGGAGATCGTCGGCAAGAACATCACATCGTTCACACACCCCGAGGACCGCGGCATTGCCGAGGAGGCCCACCGCCGTCTGACCTCCGGCGAGGTCGACCAGGTGAGCTACGTCAAGCGCGACCTGCACAAGGACGGTCGGGTGATCGATCTCGAGGTGTCGAAGTCCTCTGCGCGCGACGCGTCGGGGTCGAGGCTCTACTTCGTCATCTCGGTCCGGGACATCACCGAGGAGCGAGCGCTCAGCGCCCAACTCACCCACCAGGCACTGCACGATTCGCTCACGGGGCTCGCCAACCGGGTGCTGTTCGAGGACCGGCTCTCCCAGGCGTACGCGAGGGCCGCTCGCCAAGCCAACCGGGGCGCTGTCATATTGATGGACATCGATGACTTCAAGGGGGTGAATGACTCCCTTGGCCACCTTGGCGGTGACCATCTGCTCGTTGCGCTCGCTCGCCGGTTGGAAAAGGTGAGCCGTTTGTCGGACACACTTTGCCGCTTCGGAGGCGACGAGTTCCTCTACTTGGCCGAGGGACTGACATCCCCGGCTCAGGCAGATCAAGTGGCCAAACGAATCTTGGGCGTGCTCGATGAGCCTTTCTTCCTCGCCGGGTCGCAGCTCGAGCTGCACGCGAGTGCCGGGGTCGTGGTCTTCGACGGGACCAGGAATGACTGGTCCGAGCTCCTCCAGGATGCCGACGTCGCCCTTTACGAGGCCAAGCGCCAGGGCAAGGGTCGCCACGTTCTCTACACCTCTTCCATGCGCAAACGGGCGGTCAGCCGCTTCGCTCTCGTCCAGGAGCTTGGGCAGGCTCTTCAGTCCGGTGAGCTGTCTATGCACTACCAGCCCATCGTCGATCTCACGACGAAAGAGGTGGTCGGCTTCGAGGCGTTGATGCGCTGGCAGCACCCCGAGCGGGGACTCGTGCCCCCTGACGTGTTCATTCCGCTTGCAGAACAGAGTGCTCTCATCTTTCGGCTTGGCGCCTTCGCACTCGGCCAGGCCGTTGCTGAAGCGGCGTCCTGGGAGCCAATAGGCGCTCAAGCCAGCCCGCCATATGTCACGGTCAACCTCTCCGCGCGCCAGTTCCACGACCCGGACCTGGTGTCGACGATCAAGGGACTCTTGTCGGCGAGCGGACTTGCTCCAGAGCGCCTCATGCTCGAGATCACCGAGAGCGTGGCACTCGCCGACGTCGCCGGGACGATGAGCGTGATCAAGCACCTCGACCGCCTAGGGGTGGCCATCGTCCTCGACGACTTCGGGACCGGGTACTCCTCGCTCTCCTACCTAGCGCTCCTGCGCCCAAAGATCATCAAGATCGATAGGTCTTTCGTCAGCCCGTCCAAGGCGAGCGTCCGAAACAACACGCTTCTCGAGGCGATAGTCTCGCTGGGCCAGAAGCTCGACATGACCGTGATCGCCGAGGGGATCGAGACCCAAGAACAGCTCGCACGCCTCCGCCACCTCGGCTGTGAGCTCGGCCAGGGCTACCTCTTCTCACCTGCCGTGCCGAAACTCGAGGTGGCGGCCATCCTCGGCCGGAAGTCGCCTGGCCGGGGGCGGAGACCGGCACTGCCAACGACGGTCGACCCTCCTCCTGCTCGAAATCGGGCTAGAGCGCTTCGGTCATAGCGACGCTGCTCATCGGGATCGGCTGGGCAGCGGATCTCCACTACGACCTGCAGCCGTTCCGGCGAAAGATCCTGCCCAGGCCAGCATTGTGAAGCTCTCCGAAATCGCCGAGGCGGCCTGCTGCCCGGAGGCGTACGCGTCGGACCTCAGGCGTGAAAATGGGCACCTCACGTGGCGACACCGGCGGCGCTGTGTCGGCTTGTCAGCCTCGAGTTTCTCGCCGGGTCCTCACTGATAATCGGTGTATAATAGGTTAGATTGGTTAGGGGCTCGCGTCATGAGCTACTTCGTGGATCCTCATCTTTCCTTAGACCACTTGCTCGGGGAGGTGCCCGAAGGGATCGCCTTCGTGGACGAGTACGGCGTGATCTGTCACGCGAACGAACGTCTCGGGGTCCTGTCCGGTTACCCGCGCGGCGAGCTCGTCGGCCGGGCCATCGAGGTGCTCGTGCAGTCCCGGTACCGAGATGCTCACAGCGCGCGTGGCCACGAATTCGCCCGGGACCCGCGCCCGCGCGTGCAGGCGACGGCGGGTCACTTGGGCTACGCGCTTTCGCGTCAGGACGGCAGCGAGCTCACGGTCGAGGTGGCCCGCGCGCCGTTCGCACTTGACGGCAAGCGGTGGACCGTTGTGGCAATCCGCGACGAAAGCGTCCAGAAACAAGCAGAACACGCCCCCACCGAGGCCGAGCTGCAAGCCATCGCCACCGAACTTGCCGCCGCCGAGGCGCTCGCGAACAGCGAGCGGCGCTTCCGCCTCGCGTTCGAGAACAACATGGACGGCATAATGTGCGTCGATCTCGAGGACAGGGTCCTGGCAGTCAACGACTCGTTCTGCCAGATAGTCGGACGCAGCAGGGAGGAGATCGTCGACAAGGGCGCGGCACCGTTCACCCATCCAAAGGAGGTCCGCCGCCCAGCCGTCGCCAAAGCCGACCAGATACGTTACTTCGACCGCTATCTGAAACAGGGTGGGCGGGCGATCGATGTCGAGGTGTCGAAGTCTTCGGTACGCGACGCGTCGGGGGCGACGCTCTACTTCGTCATCTCGGTCCGGGATGTCACCGAGGAGCAGGCGCTCCGCGCCCAATTCTCCCACCAGGCGCTGCATGACCCGCTCACCGGGCTCGCCAACCGGGTGCTGTTCGAGGACCGGCTCTCCCAGGCGAACGCGAGGGCCGTTCGCCAAGGTGGGTTCAGCGCTGTGTTGCTGTTGGACCTCGATGACTTCAAGAGGGTGAACGACACTCTCGGCCACGTCGTCGGCGACCAGCTGCTCGTTGCGCTCGCTCGCCGCTTCGACAAGGTGATTCGTCCCGCGGACACGCTGTGCCGTTTCGGGGGCGACGAGTTCCTCTACCTGGCCGAGGGACTCACGGCTCCGGATCAGGCCGAGGACGTGGCCAAGCGCCTTCTCGCCGTGCTCGATGAGCCGTTCTCCCTCGCCGGTACACACCTCGAACAGCGCGCGAGCGTCGGGGTCGTGGTCTGGGATAAGACGAGCAGGGATTTCACCGAGCTCCTCCAGGACGCCGACGCCGCCATGTACGAGGCCAAGCGACATGGCGAGGGCAGCCACGTTATCTTCACTCCCTCCATGTATCAGGACGCCGGCAATCGTTTCGAGCTCGTCCACGAGCTAGGGCGTTCTCTTGAGGCCGGAGATCTCTCGATGCAATACCAGCCGTTCATCGATCTCAACACGCACGACGTGGTCGGCTTCGAGGCACTGATGCGCTGGCGACACCCTCAGCGGGGGCAGGTACCCCCCTACGTGTTCATCCCGCTTGCAGAGCGGAGCGATCTCATCTTCCAGCTCGGCTCCTTCGCGCTGCGCGAGGCTGTCAGGGAGGCGTGCTCCTGGGAACGAACAAGTGATCGGGTGAGCCAGCCCTATGTCACGGTCAACTTCTCCGCGCGCCAGTTCCACGACCCGGATCTGGTGTCGACGATAGAAGAACTCTTGGCGGCGAGCGGACTTGCACCAGAGCGCCTCATGCTCGAGATCACCGAGAGCGTGGCACTCGCCGACGTCGTCGGGACGACGAACATGATCAAGCACCTCGACCGCCTCGGGGTGGCCCTCGTGCTCGACGACTTCGGGACCGGGNNCCGGTCCTTCGTCAGCCCATCGCAGGAGAGCGCCTACAACGACACGCTGCTCGAGGCGATCGTCTCGCTCGGCCAAAGGCTCGACATGACTGTGCTCGCCGAGGGGATCGAGACGCGAGAACAGCTCGAGCGCCTCCGCGCCCTCGGCTGTGGGGTCGGCCAGGGCTACCTCTTCTCGCCTGCCGTACCGGCCAGCGAGGTGGCTGCCATGCTCGCCTGGGAGCCAAGTAAGTGGGGGCAGAGGCTGGCACTGTCGACCCCCGCACCGACAAAACCAACAGACCAACCAGTCCACTGACCGGCGCCCAATCGCAGCATCCGCCAGCACTTGTGCGTGCAGGTGGCCGTTTCCGTGCTGCGTCCCGCTCTTTCCCGGATAGCAGGAGTACGACCTGCTGTTCCCGCCCCGGCCCAACTTGCCACCGGGCGCTCATGGCTGCGGGGCATCAATTGACAGATCGGACCGCTGATCTGGCACTCTTCGGCGCCATGGAGCATCATCTGCCGTCGGGGGCCGTGCACGCAACGCGCGACGGTGACCTTCCTCACGAGCGACGAAGCCGACGCCGTTCTCGCGAGCCGGGGTGGCGCGCTCAGCGCTGACTCCGGATGAGTACGGCGGTAACCGGCTACTCGCCAGTTACAACGCAATTGAGCGATACTCAGGCCACCAGCGCGGCGACTGCCTCCGGCGACAGTGGGCGCGCGAAGAGGAACCCCTGACCTTGGTCGCAGTCCAACCCGGCGAGCGCGTCGAGCTGGCTGCTCGTTTCGATGCCCTCGCCGACCACGGTTGTGCCGAGCGTGTGGGACATCGCCATCACAGCAGCGACGATGTCGCGGTCGCGGGGGCTCCGGCCGATCTGCGCCACGAAGCTGCGGTCGATCTTCAAGATGTCAACCTTCAGGCGCTGCAGGTGGGAAAGCGTCGAATAGCCGGTTCCGAAGTCGTCGAGGGCCAGGCGCACGCCGAGCTTCGGCAGGGCAGACAGTGTCTCTTCGACGTCGCCGAACTCGCCGACGAGCGCTGTCTCGGTTATCTCCAGGCACAGCAGCGACGGCTCGATGCCGTAACGGTCGATCACCTCGGCGACACGTCCGGCGAACTCGGGGTCCGACAGCTCGGCGCCTGACACGTTGACCGCCATGGTGAAACCGCTCGGCCAGCCGTCGCTGGACGTCCACTCGGCGAGCTGGCGGCAGGCCTCGTCCAGGACGAACGAGTCGATCATGCCGATCAGCCCGTGCTGCTCGGCGAAGGGGATGAAATCGTCGGGCAGCACGACCCCACGCTGGGGATGGCGCCAGCGCACCAGAGCCTCGACACCGACCAGTGATCTGTCCTCCAGGGAGAACAGCGGCTGGTAGAGCAGGAACAGCTCCGAGTCCTCGATCGCACGGCACAGCTCTACCTGGAGGCGGCTCGCCAGGGTACCGATGCGCTGGGAAGAGTCGAAGGCCCGATAGCGGTCCCGCCCCGTTTGCTTCGCCTCGTACATCGCCTCGTCGGCGTCGCGGATCAGCTGCTCGGGCTCGGAGAGGGGATCGCTTGTGACCACG